>NZ_JAAGRY010000010.1 GCF_015707995.1 Microbacterium paulum | reverse complement strand
GCGCCGCTCGCCACGGAAGGCCCCCGCGCGCCGCTGCCGTTCACGCGGACGGTGTGGCCGGGGCGCGCCGCGACTCGCCGCCCGGCCCCCGCGCCTGAGCCGAAGCGCTATGGCCCGTTCACGAAGGGGCAGTGGGCGGGCGCCGTCATCGTCGGCGGGCTCGGGCTGCTGATCCTCGCCGGGATGGCGGTCGCCTTCGTGCGGTTCTTCCTGAGCCTCGATTTCATGCAGGACTTCCTCGCGACCTACCCCGGCGAGTACCACCTGCCCGAGGGGGCGCCGGTCGGCATTCCCGCGTGGCTCGGCTGGCAGCACTTCTTCAACGCGTTCCTGATGGTGCTGATCATCCGATCGGGCCTCACGATCCGGAACGAGAAGCGCCCGGCCGTGTTCTGGACGCCGAGGAACAACCCCAAGGGCAAGACGAGCCTCACGATCTGGTTCCACCAGGGGCTCGATCTGTTCTGGATCCTCAACGGCGTCGTGTTCGTCGTGCTGCTGTTCGTCACCGGACAGTGGATGCGCATCGTGCCGACCAGTTGGGAAGTGTTCCCCAACGCCCTGTCGGCCGCCCTGCAGTACGTGTCGCTCGACTGGCCGACCGAGAACGGCTGGGTCAACTACAACTCGCTGCAGCAGCTCGCCTATTTCTCTACGGTGTTCCTCGCGGCGCCGCTCGCCATCGTCACCGGCGTCCGCATGAGCAGCCTATGGCCGAAGAAGGCCGAGAGGCTCAGCCGCGCCTACCCGATCGACTGGGCGCGCAAGGTGCACTTCCCGACGATGCTGTTCTTCGTCGTGTTCATCGTCATCCACGTCGCGCTCGTGTTCGCGACGGGGGCGCTGCGGAACCTGAACCACATGTACGCCGCGCAGGGCTCGGTCGACGGCGTCGCCTACGCCGACAACTGGACCGGCTTCTGGATGTTCGTGCTCTCGCTCGTCGTCATCGCCGTCGCCTGGGTCGCCGCGCGCCCCATGACCATCGCCCCGATCGCCCGCCTGTTCGGCACCGTGTCGGGTCGCTGAGGCCCCCCGAGACGGCCCCGCACGCTCGCGAGGGGTCGCGACACGCCGCACCAACCTGGCTCGCTGCCGCGTGTCGCGACCCCTCGCGAGAACGGGTGGGCGACCGACCCCGCGCGAGAGCGGGCGAGCGAACGGAAGAGGGGGGTGGATGCCTCGGCATCCACCCCCCTCTTCGTGCGTACGCGCGGGGCGCGCGATCAGCGGGTGAAGCGGACCTCGGTGAGCGTCTCGCCGAGGAATGGCTCGGTGTGGGTCGCGCCGTCGAGCGTGAAACCGTTGCGGGTGTAGAAGCGGTGCGCGCGCGGGTTGTCGTCGGCGACCCAGAGGTACACCGGCTCGTCCGGCTCGATCGCCGCGTCGAACAGCTTCTGCCCGATGCCGGTGCCGTGGTACGCGTCGAGCAGGTAGATGAAGTACAGCTCGCGCGGGCGCGGGGCGTCGCGGTCGCGTGCGGGGCCCGAGCCGACGAAGCCAACGATCTCGCCGTCGGCGAGCGCGGCGAACATCTTGAACTCGGGGCCCTGGGCCGCCCAGTGCGTCCACAGCTCGGCGAGGCGCTTCGGCGACACGTTCTCGAGCGCGGCCTTGCTGATGAGGTGGTCGTAGGTCTCGTGCCAGCACTTGGCGTGCACCCGGCCGAGAGCCTCGGCATCGACGTCGCGAACGGGACGGACGACGGTGTCGGTCTGCGCAGAAATGTCGGAGGTGGCTTCCATGGCCAGACTCTACGTCGGGGCAGACCGGGCGCCAAATCGGGGCCGCCCCGCCCGTCGGGGCGGCACGCCGTTGTGTGCGATCGACAATGCTTTTGGCTTTCGGGGCGCCTGCTCCGCTAGTGTCCGGCGAGTGAATGTGTGGTGGCGGACCCTCCTGACGATCTGGCGCGCGAAGGTGCTGCTGCGCCGCAACGGCCTGATCTCTCCGCGCAGCGTCGGGCGCGTGCGACTGCGCACCCTGCCGACCGACATCGATCTGCTCATGCACATGAACAACGGCCGCTACGCGTCGCTGTTCGACCTCGGCCGGTTCGACCTGCTCATCCGCACGGGCCTGTGGGATGCCATGAACGCGCACGGCTGGTACGCGGTCGTCGCCAGTGAGACGGTGACCTTTCGCAAGTCGCTGCAGCTGTGGCAGAAGTTCACGGTCGAATCGCGCCTCTACGGTCACGACGACAAGGCGGTCTACCAGATCCACCGTGCGGTGGTCGGCGGCGAGGTGTACGCCGAGATGATCGTGCGCGCCCGGTTCTTGCGCAAGACGGGCGGCGTCGTCAACACCGACGAGCTGTTCGCCGCGCTCGGCCGCCCCGACGACCTGCCGCCGCTGCCCGACTGGATCGCGGACTGGGCCGCCGGCGCGGCCCTCCCCTCGACGAAGGCGCCCGCGCCGAGCGTCTGGGACTGACCCGCGCTACGAGGCATCCACCGCGGCGTCTGCCGGGGCGGGGTGCTCGTCGGTGTCGTGCGAGCTCGTCAGGGTGAGGGCGCCGATGCCGGCGATGAGTCCGACCGCGATGGCGAGGATCGTGAAGAGCACCTGCTCGCCGCGGAAGAACGTCGCGACGAGTTCGGGCTGCCACGTGCCGCCCGGGAGCACCGCGGTGACGAGCACGGCGATCATCGTGCCGACGAACGCGGTGCCGATGCTCGTGCCGACCTCTTGCGCGGTGTCGTTGAGCGCCGCGCCCATCGAGGTGCGGTTCTCGGGCATGGCGCCCACGAGGGCGACCGCGCAGATGGTCATGACGGTGCGCAGGCCCACGGTCATGATCACCATGGCGACCGCGATCGCGAGGTAGTTCTGCTCGACGGCCCACGCCATCGTGCCGAGGCCCGCGGCGAGCAGCAGGGCTCCGATCAGGCACGCGATGCGGTGCCCGAAGCGGTGCACGAGCCACTCGGTGACGGGCGTCGCGAAGATCATGGTGAGGATCAGCGGCAGGTTGGCGAGTCCGGCTTGCATCGGGCTCCACCCCCACGCGTACTGGAAGTGCAGGATGAGCGCGAACATCACGCCGGCCATCGCGATCGAGGTGCCGATCTGGGCGATCGAGGCGCCGCGCACGGTGCCGCTGCGGAACAGGGTGAGATCGAGCATGGGCGACGCGGCGCGGCGCTCGCGCAGGATGAAGAGCGCGAGGGATGCCACGGCCCCGGCCGTCACCCCCAGGGTGAGCGGCGAGGTCCAGCCGAACTGCACGCCGCTCGTCAGCGCGTAGCAGGCGAGACCGATCGTGAGGATGCTGAGGACGGCGCCGGGGAGGTCGAGGCGGTCGTGCGTCAGCCCCTCGCGGGTGTCGGCGGGCACGCCGAAGTGCACACCGAGTGCGGCGATGAGGGCGATCGGGGCGTTGACGAGCAGCAGCCACTGCCAGGGCAGGTGCGCGAGCATCGTGCCGCCGAGGAGCGGGCCGAGCACGAAGCCCGACATGCCGACGACCATCATCAGGGTGATCGCGCGCATGCGCAGCTTCTCGTCGTCGAACAGGCGGAACACGAGCGAGTTGGTGATGGGCGCCATCGCGGCGGCGGCCATGCCGAGCACCGCGCGCATGGCGATGAGTTCGCTGAGCGAGCTGACCGCGAGCACGGCGAGGCTCACGAGCCCGAAGACGGCGAGGCCCACCTGCAGCACGCGCCGCCGGCCGAACCGGTCGGCGATCGAGCCGGCCGTCAGCAGCAGGCCGCCGAAGGTGAGCGAATAGGCGCCGGTGACCCACTGCAGCCCCGTGGTGTCGCCGCCGAGGTCGCGGCCGATCGTCGGCAGGGCGATCGACAGCAGCGTGTTGTCGACCATCTCGACGAAGAAGGCGAGGCAGAGGGCCGCGAGCGGAATCCAGGCCGCGCCGAGCGAACGGTAGGTGCGGCCCGGGGTGGGCGCCGCGCCGGGCGCGCGGTCCGGCGTGGAAGACGGGGATGTGGTGGTCGTGCTGTTGCTGCTCATGGGAACTCCTCACTCGATGTGGTTATCGAACAACGTTCGATCATCGAACGACGTTCGATAGAATAGAACAGTGTTCGATATGACGCAAGCCCCGGCATCCATGTGGTGGGATGAGAACGTGACCGACCAGACGACGACCGACGCCGCACGCGGCGAGGACGGTCGTCGCGGGCGCGGCGGCCGCAGCACGCGCACGAAGGAGCGGGCCTCGCACTCGCTCGAGTCGGTGCTCGCCGAAGCCGTCGCGATCCTCGACGAGTCGGGTGCGCAGGGGCTCACGATCCGGGCGCTCGCGACGCGGCTCGGTGGGGGAGCGGCGAGCATCTACTGGTATGTCTCGGGCCGCGAAGAGCTGCTCGACCTCGCCGCCGACTCGGTGCTCGCGGGCGTGCTCGAGGCGGTGGCCGACGTGCACAGCGACGACCCCATCGACGACATGCGCACGATCGCCGTCACGATGTTCGACGCGATCGTCGACCGGCCCTGGCTCGGCGCCTACGCCCTGCGCAACACCGGCACGCAGCCCCACTCGCTCGCGCTCTACGAACGGATCGGGCAAGAGACGCAGCGCCTCGCGCTCACCAGCCGTCAGCGCTTTCACGCCACCTCGGCGGTCGTCGGGTTCGTGCTCGGCACCGCCGCCGACATGGGTCAGGAGCCCCCGGCCGAGGTCGTGGCGGGCGAGATCAGTCGCGTCGACTACCTGCGGCGCGCGACCGATCAGTGGCGCGCCCTCGACGAGGCATCGTTCCCCTTCGTGCACGAGATCGTCGACGAGTTCGCCGGGCACGACGACACCGACCAGTTCCGCGCGGGCCTCGACCTGCTGCTCGCCGGCCTGCGCCTGCAGGCCGGGTGACGCGCGGCCGGTTCAGCGAGGCGGCGGGCTCAGCGCGGCGCGGGTGCCGCTGCGGCGAAGGCCGCGTCGAGCGCGTCGCGCACGAGACGGATGCCGGGGCGTGCGCTCGACGCGCGGCGCGACGCCGCGAAGATCTCGCGCACGGGTGACCCGGGCAGGTCGGTGAGGGTCACCGGTGCGTCGGCACCCGACCACAGCAGGTCGGGCAGCATGCCGACGGCGTGGCCCGCCGCGATGAGTGCGACGTGGGCGCCCAAGTCGGCCAGCTCGAACCGCACGTCGGGCTCAAACCCGGCGGCGCGGCACTGCTGCACGGCCCACTCGCGGGCGGCCGAGCCGATCGGTTCCATCACCCACGGGTGGGTCGCGTAGGCCGCGAGGGCTGCCCGCCCCCGCCCGGCGCTCGACCCGGGCGGCGTGGCGAGGCGCACGGGATCGACCCCGAGCGGATGCCGCTCGAGCCCCGGCTGCGGGGCGCGGGTGAGGCCCGGGTACTGCTCGGCGATCGCGAGGTCGAAGCCCCGCGCGGCGAGCTCGAACAGGCCCTCTTCGGGCGGCACCTCGGCCAGCTCGACCCGCAGCGACGGCGCACGCTGGGCGAGAAGCCCCAGAGCGGCGGGAACGATCGTGCGGGCGGCCGTCTGCAGCACGGCGACCCGCACCGGGGCGATGCCCGGCTGCAGCTCTTCGAGCTCGCCGCGGATGCGTTCGTCGGCGTCGAGGGCTCGGGCGGCGTGCGCCGCGAGGGCGGCGCCGTGATCGGTGAGGCGCACGCGGCGTCCGTCGGGCACGAGCAGCGCGACACCGGCGTCGCGCTCGAGCTGGGCGAGCTGCTGCGAGATCGTCGAGGGGCTGTACGAGAGGGCGTCGGCGACGGCGGCGAGCGTGCCACGGAGTGCCAGCTCGTGCAGCAGACGCAGTCGTCGCAGTTCGAACACGGCGCCTCCTCGGCATCCTCGTCACCCATCGATGAACCCGAACGGTATCGGTCACACATCATCGCTTTTATCGAATCATAGGTGTGCCGCATTCTTGACGGATGAAGACGGTGCAGGCTGGACGGGTGTCCGAAGACAATGTCGATGCGCAGCCGAGCGACGCGGCCCTGATCGAGGGCGCCGTCGCGCTCGCCGAGCGGTGGGTGGGCGAAGCGTCGAGCGTGCAGGCCGACCCCGCCGCCGAACGCCTCGCCGGCGTGCTGAAAGACCCGCAGGGTCTGCCCTTCACGATCGGCTTCGTCGACGGTGTCATGCGGCCCGAATCGCGTAGCGCCGCCGCCGCGAACCTGCAGCGGGTCGCCCCGCTCGTGCCCGAGTTCCTGCCCTGGTATCTGCGCACCGCGGTGCGCGCCGGCGGTGCTCTCGCCCCCGTGCTGCCGACACCGGTCGTGCCGATCGCGCGCCGCGTGCTGCGCGAGATGGTCGGCCACCTCGTCGTCGACGCGCGGCCCGACAAGCTCGGCCCCGCCCTCGCGAAGATCCGCGAGTCGGGCGCGCGGCTGAACCTCAACCTGCTCGGCGAGGCGGTGCTCGGCGAGCACGAGGCGCTGCGCCGGCTCGACGGCATCCACGACCTCATCCGTCGCGACGACGTCGACTACGTGTCGGTGAAGGTGTCGGCGATCGCGAGCCACATCTCGATGTGGGCGTTCGACGACACCGTCGACACCGTCGTCGAACGGCTGCTGCCGCTCTACCTCACCGCTGCGGGCCGCGGCGGCACGGCGCCGACGTTCATCAACCTCGACATGGAGGAGTACCGCGACCTCGACCTGACGATCGCGGTCTTCACCCGCATCCTCGACGACCCGCGGCTCGCGCAGCTCGAAGCCGGCATCGTGTTGCAGGCCTACCTGCCCGACGCGCTGCCGGCCCTCCGCCGCCTCACGGCCTGGGCGACCGAGCGCGTCGACGCGGGCGGCGCGCGCATCAAAGTGCGCCTCGTGAAGGGTGCGAACCTCGCCATGGAGCGCGTGGATGCCACGATGCACGGCTGGCCCCTCGCGACGCACGCGTCGAAACTCGACACGGATGCCTCGTACCTGCGCTGCCTCGACGAGGCCCTCCGCCCCGAGCACACCCGGGCCGTCCGCATCGGCGTCGCCGGGCACAACCTGTTCGACATCGCCTACGCATGGCTGCTCGCGGGCGAGCGCGGCGTGCGCCCCGACGTCGAGTTCGAGATGCTGCTCGGCATGGCGCAGGGCCAGGTCGAAGCGGTCACGCGCGAAGTCGGGCACGTGCTGCTCTACGTGCCGGTCGTGCGCCCCGACGAGTTCGACGTCGCGATCAGCTATCTGGTGCGGCGCCTCGAAGAGAACGCGTCGAGCGAGAACTTCCTCTCCGCCGCGTTCGACCTGGCGACCGATCCGGCGATGTTCACCCGCGAGCGCGACCGGTTCGTCGCCTCGATGGCGCGCGCGGCAGACCCCGCACTCCCCGCGACGCCCAACCGCCGGCAGGACCGTGCGGGCGAGGGGGCGCCGCAGCACGAGGGTGCGCCGGCGGACGCGACCGGCGCGGAGGCATCCGATGCCGAGGTTTCCGGTGCCGAGGCATCCACCACCGCCGACGCGCTCACGCAGCCGGCCGAGACGGACGCCGACACCGATCTGACCCAGGTCGTGCTCGACATCGCGCGCGGCGGCGCCGAGCGCGCAGACCGCGCGGGCGGGGCACTGTTCGGCGGCGAGGAGTTCGTCGACACCGCCGTGTTCGCCG
Source organism: Microbacterium paulum (assembly GCF_015707995.1). Taxonomy (GTDB): domain Bacteria; phylum Actinomycetota; class Actinomycetes; order Actinomycetales; family Microbacteriaceae; genus Microbacterium; species Microbacterium paulum. The sequence continues at coordinate 56,933 of NZ_JAAGRY010000010.1, read as the reverse complement.
GCCGTGAGGCCGTGGGAGCGGGGTCGGGCGCGGCAGACGGCGGCGCCGCGGGCTTCGCGAACACGCCCGATTCCGACCCGGCGCTGCCCGCGAACCGCGCCTGGGCGAAAGACATCCTCGCCCGGGTCGAGACCTCGACCGCCGGCGACGCGACGATCGCGGCCGCGCTGATCGAGTCCGAAGAGGCCCTCGAAGAGACCGTGCAGCGCGTGCGCGCCGCCGCCGAGGCGTGGGGCCGGACCCCCGCCGCCGAGCGGGCCCTCGTGCTGCAGGCCGCGGCCCGCGCGCTCGAGGCGCGCCGGGGCGAGCTGATCGAGGTCGCGGCGTCGGAGACCGGCAAGGTCTTCGCCGAGGCCGACGTCGAGATCAGCGAGGCCGTCGACTTCGCCAACTACTACGCCGCCACGGCGCGCGAGCTCGACCGGGTGCCCGGCGCGGTGTTCGTGCCCGAGCGTCTCACAGTCGTGACCCCGCCGTGGAACTTCCCCATCGCGATCCCCGCGGGCGGCGTGCTCGCGGCCCTCGCCGCCGGATCGGGCGTCGTGTTCAAACCGGCGCCGCAGGCGCGCCGGTGCGCGGCCGTCGTCACCGAGGCGCTGTGGCAGGCGTTCGACGAGGCGGGTGTCTCGCGCGACGTGCTGGCCCTGGTCGACATCGACGAGGGTGGTCTCGGCAGGCAGCTGATCGCGCACGACGACGTCGACCGGGTGATCCTCACCGGGTCGTGGGACACCGCGGCGCTCTTCCGTTCGTGGCGGCCCGAGCTGCCGCTCCTCGCCGAGACGAGCGGCAAGAACGCCATGATCGTCATGCCGTCGGCCGATCTCGACCTCGCGGCATCCGACCTCGTCAAGAGCGCGTTCGGCCACGCCGGCCAGAAGTGCTCGGCCGCCTCGCTCGCGATCCTCGTCGGCCCCGTCGCCCGCTCGGAGCGCTTCGCGCGGCAGTTGGTGGATGCCACCGAATCGCTGCGCGTCGGCGTGCCCTCCGACCCGCGCACCGAGGTCGGTCCCGTCGTCGAGCCGCCGCGCGGCAAGCTCGACTGGGCGCTCACCGAGCTCGAGGAGGGCGAGCAGTGGCTCGTCGAGCCGCGCGAGGAACGCGATGTGGCGCCCGAGTATGCCGGGCGGCTGTGGCGCCCCGGCATCCGCGTCGGGGTGCGGCCCGGATCGCGCACGCACCTCGAGGAGTTCTTCGGCCCCATGCTCGGCGTCCTGCACGCTTCGTCTCTGGCCGAGGCGATCGAACTGCAGAACGCCGTCGCCTACGGCCTGACGGCCGGGCTGTACACGCAAGACCCCGACGACCTGGCCACGTGGCTCGACGGCGTCGAGGCCGGAAACCTCTACGTCAACCGCGGCATCACGGGCGCGATCGTGCAGCGCCAGCCGTTCGGCGGGTGGAAGCGCTCGTCGGTGGGCGCCGGCACCAAGGCCGGTGGCCCGCACTACCTCGTCGGGCTCGGCTCGTGGCGCGCCGGCGCGGGCGGCGCCCCCTCGTCGACGCTGCACCTGCGGGGGCTCGACTCGCGCATCACCGGGCTCATCGAGGCCGCGCAGCCCTCGCTCGACTACGAGGCATTCGAGTGGCTGCGCCGAGGCGCGCTCTCCGACGCCGTCGCGTGGGACCGCGAGTTCGGCCGCGTGCGCGACGTGTCGCAGCTGAAGGTCGAGCGGAACCTCTTCCGCTACCGCCCGGTCGAGGTGGCGGTGCGCGCGACGGCGGATGCCTTGTGGCAGGCGCTCCTGCGCGTCGTCGTCGCGGGCGTGCGCGCCGGCGGCGGGTTCACCCTCAGTGCGCCGGTGGGCTTGCCCGCTGCGGTGCGCCGCGCGCTCGGCGAGCTCGACGTGCCCGTGCACCTCGAGACCGACGACGAGTGGATCGCCCGCGTGCGCGCCACGGGCGTCTCGCGCGTGCGGATCGTGGGGGCCGAGGCATCCGTCGCCGCCACGCGCACGGCGCTCGCCGAGGCGACCGACGGCGACCCCGACATCGCGGTCTACGCGAACGAGGTCACGACGGCGGGCCGCATCGAGCTGCTGCCGTTCCTGCACGAGCAGGCGATCACGATCACGGCGCACCGGTTCGGCAACCCCGACCCGTGGAGCGAAGCGGTCATCTGAGCGGCACGGCGTGGACCGAGTCCATCAACCCGCAGCTCGCCGGGGCCGGAGAGAAACAAGTTATCTTTCTGGCCTCGGCGGCTCGGGAGCGACACGATGTGAGTGGCGCATCTGGGGAGCGCCGACGGAGACCGGTTTCAGCACGACGCTGTGATGCACCACTGGTGGTTCAGCAGGGCCGATGGTCTGACCGTCATTTGACACGCCGGGGGGAGTGTCGCTCTGGGGCTGGGGGTTTTCACTCCACCCCAGAGCTCCCGCCCCCGTCGCCTTCTCGGACCGGCGTCATGAACTCGTTGACGAGCGCACGCACGCCGAGTGCGAACAGCGTCCACTCCCCGGTCGGCGCCTCGTCGCCTTCGGCGAACGTGTACCGCGGATGCTCGATGCCCTCGAGGCCCCGCACCGCGAAGCCCTCGCCCAGGGCGGCCATCGCCTCGGTGAAATCGGTCACCGTCAGCGGCGACTTCATGCGCAGTCCGTACGCTTGCATGAGGTAGGCGTAGAACTCCGCGAACACGGCGATCGATTCGCGGTGACGATCGGTGCTGGCATCCTTCAGCTCGGGCCACGTCTGCGCCGTGGTGCGCAGCGCGAGCGCGATGAGGAACTGCTGGGCGTCGAGCGCGTCGGCGGGGTCGTCGATGTCGATGCCCGTCGTTCGCACGTGCGCCTCGGCGGCGGCGCGGATCACGTCGTCGCCGCTCGCGCCCGCGGCGATGAGGTCGTCGACCGCTGTGCGCGCATAGTCGGCGGGGCTGCTCAGGCGCAGCCGCACCATCGCGACGGCGAGGTCGCGCTGATAGTCGTTCTGATCGGCCCACAGCCGGTAGGCGGCGCCCGTGGTGAGCCCCGCGTGCCGCAGCACGTCCTGCAGCCGGATGTGCTGCACCCCCGCCGACACCCCGCGCTCGAGCAGCAGCTGCATCCCGACCCGCAGCAGCAGTGCCCGGGTCTCGTCCCCTGTTCTTCTCCCCATGGAAAAGAAATCTACTCACCGGTGCTCGTCGACGGCAGGGCCGACTCTGGCACAATGGATCCCGGCGTGCCCGCCCGACCTTGCCTCTCCGCCCCGTCAGAACGAGTCGAAGCGCCGACGGGCCTCTGGACAGCGTCCGCCGCCCTTCGAAGACCAAGGAATCGAGGAGCGAGATGTCCCTTTCGTCCGCACCCGCCGCGCAGGCCGCACCCGCGGCCCCGGCCCGCACCGCCCAGCACCGCCGCTACCTGATGTGCCGGCCCGAGCACTTCACCGTGAGCTACCGCATCAACCCGTGGATGGAGCCGGCGAAGCCGACCGACACGGCCAAGGCGCTCGCGCAGTGGCAGGCGCTCTACGACACGTACCTCGCCCTCGGCCACGAGGTCGAGTTGATCGACCCGGTCCCGGGCCTGCCCGACATGGTCTACACCGCCAACGGCGGTTTCATCATCGACGGCCGCGCGCTCGGCGTGCGGTTCCGTGTCGACGAGCGCCGCGGCGAGGAGCGTCCGTTCATGGACTGGTTCGCCGCGCACGGCTTCGACGTGGTCGAGCCCGTCTCGGTGCAGGAGGGCGAGGGAGACTTCCTGCTCGTCGGCGACACGATCCTCGCCGGCATGGGCTTCCGCTCGACGGGCGACAGCCACGCCGAGATCGCCCGGGTGTTCGACCGCGAGGTCGTCTCGCTGCGTCTCGTCGACCCCCGGTTCTACCACCTCGACACGGCGATCTCGGTGCTCGACCCCGTCGAAGGCCCCGGCGGCGTCGAGAAGGCGAACATCGCCTACCTGCCCTCCGCGTTCGACGACCACTCCCGCCGCATCCTCGAAGAGCGCTACCCCGACGCGATCCTCGTCGACGATGCCGACGGCGCCGTGTTCGGCCTCAACTCGGCATCCGACGGCTACAACGTCTTCATCTCGCCGCGTGCGACAGGCTTCGAAGCCCAGCTGCGCGAACGCGGCTACAACCCCGTGCTCGTCGACCTGTCCGAGCTGCTGCTCGGCGGCGGCGGCATCAAGTGCTGCACGCTCGAACTGCGAGGAAAGCGATGACCACCACCCCTGTCGACGGGCTCTCCGGTGCCCGCGCCGACGCCCCGGCCGATGCCCTCACCGGCGAGCTGATCGCCGCCGAGAACGCGCACGTCGCGCACAACTACCACCCGCTGCCCGTCGTCGTCGCGCGCGCCGAGGGCGCGTGGGTGACCGACGTCGAGGGCAAACGCTACCTCGACCTGCTGTCGGCGTACTCGGCCCTGAACTTCGGGCACCGACACCCCGCCCTGGTGGCGGCGGCGGTCGACCAGCTCGGGCGGGTCACGCTCACGAGCCGCGCGTTCCACAACGACCGGCTGGGCCCGTTCGCGGAGGCCCTGGCGGCCCTCTGCGGCAAAGACATGGTGCTGCCGATGAACACCGGCGCCGAAGCGGTCGAGACGGGCATAAAGCTCGCACGCGCCTGGGCGTACCGGGTGAAAGGCGTGCCCGAGGGGGCCGCGACGATCGTCGTGGCCGACGGCAACTTCCACGGGCGCACGACCACGATCGTGAGCTTCAGCGACGACCCGCAGGCGCGCGCGGGCTTCGGGCCGTTCACGCCCGGCTTCGTGTCGGTGCCGTACGGGGATGCCGAGGCCATCGCCCGCGCGATCGACGAGAACACCGCCGCGGTGCTGGTCGAGCCCATCCAGGGCGAGGCGGGCGTCGTGATCCCGCCCGAAGGGTACCTGCGGCGCATCCGCGAGATCTGCGACGAGAAGAATGTGCTCTTCATCGCCGACGAGATCCAGTCGGGTCTCGCCCGCGTCGGAACGACGTTCGCGTGCGACCGTGAAGAGGTCGTGCCGGATGTGTACCTGCTCGGCAAGGCGCTCGGCGGCGGCATCGTGCCGCTGTCGGCGGTCGTGGCCGACGCCGCGGTGCTGGGCGTGATTCGCCCCGGCGAGCACGGGTCGACCTTCGGGGGCAACCCGCTCGCCTGCGCCGTGGGGCAGCAGGTGGTCGAGATGCTCGCCTCGGGAGAGTTCCAGACGCGTGCCCAGGCACTCGGCGAGCACCTCGAGCAGGCGCTACAGGCCCTCGTGGGCGCCGGGGTCACCGGCATCCGTGTCGCGGGCCTGTGGGCCGGCGTCGACATCGATCCCGCCTACGGCACCGGCCGCGAGATCGCCGAGCGGCTGCTGCACCGCGGCGTGCTCGTGAAAGACACCCACGGACAGACGATCCGGATCGCGCCGCCGCTCGTCGTGCGCGCCACCGAGCTCGACTGGGCCGTCGAGCAGCTGCGGCTCGTCCTCGCGGGCTGACGCCGCCTGAGACCTGGATGCCCCGGGCATCCGTCACACTCACGAAACACGGCCCCGACTAGGCTCGCGGCATGGGTGATCTGTTCGACGGCTACGGCTCGACACTCGCGCCGCGCAAGACCGCGTCGGGGGTGCCGCCGTTCGACGAGATGTTCGAGGCGCCCGAGCACGCCGGCGACGGCGGAGCGTCGCGTGCGGCGTACAAAGAGCTGCATCAGGCGCTCGCGCGACTGACGCAAGAAGAGTTGCGCGGGCGCACCGAGTCGCTCGCCAGCTCGTATCTCGCGCAGGGCGTGACCTTCGACTTCGCCGGCGAAGAGCGGCCGTTCCCGCTCGACGCGGTGCCGCGCGTCATCGCCTACGACGAGTGGTCGCGGGTCGAGAAGGGCGTGCAGCAGCGCGTCAAGGCGCTCGAGGCCTTCCTCGACGACGCCTACGGTCGCCAGTACTGTGTGCGCGACGGGGTGCTGCCCGCCGCCCTCATCGCGAGCTCGCAGTACTTCTACCGCCAGGCCGCGGGCATCCATTCGGCCAACGGTGTGCGCATCCAGGTCGCCGGCATCGACCTCATCCGCGACGAGCACGGCGAGATGCGCGTGCTCGAAGACAACGTGCGGGTGCCCTCGGGTGTCAGCTACGTCATCTCGAACCGGCGCGTCATGGCGCAGACCCTGCCCGAGCTCTTCCACTCGATGCGCGTGCAGCCGGTCGGCGAATATCCGAACAAGCTGCTGCAGGCCCTGCGCAATGCCGCCCCGCCCGGAGTCGACGACCCGAACGTGGTCGTGCTCACACCCGGCGTCTACAACTCCGCCTACTTCGAGCACACGCTGCTCGCCCGGCTCATGGGCGTCGAGCTCGTCGAGGGCCGCGACCTGCAGTGCATGGGCGGCAAGGTGTTCATGCGCACGACCCGCGGGCCCAAGCGCGTCGACGTGATCTACCGCCGGGTCGACGACGACTTCCTCGACCCGCTGCAGTTCCGCGCCGACTCGATGCTCGGCGCGCCGGGCCTCATGCTCGCGGCGCGCCTGGGCAACGTCACGATCGCCAACGCCGTCGGCAACGGCGTCGCCGACGACAAGCTGCTCTACACGTACGTGCCCGACCTGATCCGCTATTACCTCGCCGAAGAGCCGATCCTGAAGAACGTCGACACGTGGCGGCTCGAAGAGCCCGACGCGCTCGAAGAGGTGCTCGATCGCCTCGACGAACTCGTGATCAAGCCGGTCGACGGCTCGGGCGGCAAGGGGCTCGTGGTGGGGCCGGATGCCTCGCCCGCCGAACTCGACACGCTTCGCGCCAAGCTCATCGCCGACCCGCGCGGCTGGATCGCACAGCCGGTCGTCATGCTCTCGACCATCCCCACACTCGTCGAAGACGGCATGCGCCCGCGGCACGCCGACCTGCGCCCGTTCGCGGTGAACAACGGCGACGAGGTGTGGGTGCTGCCAGGCGGGCTCACCCGTGTGGCCCTCCCCGAAGGGCAGCTCGTCGTGAACTCGTCGCAGGGCGGCGGATCGAAAGACACCTGGATCGTCGGCGGCGACGCGCCCGCGCGCGGGCCGCGCGGCCTGCAAGAGCCGGGGGGCCTGGCGGGACTGGTCGCCGACCAGGCATCCGTCACACAGGCCATTCCGATCATCTACGACGCGCAGGGCACGCCCGACCACGCGCCGAGCGACCCGCGCCCGCTCGCCGAGCAGCAGGAACAGCAGCAGCAGACGGGGGTGGCGTCATGCTGAGCCGCATCGCCGAGAGCCTGTTCTGGATCGGGCGGTACATCGAGCGCAGCGACGGCACGGCGCGCATCCTCGACGTGCACCTGCAGCTGCTGCTCGAAGACCCGTGGATCGACGAAGACACCGCCTGCCGGTCGCTCATGGGCGTCATGGGGGCGGTGACCCCCGGCGACGAGGTGCGCGTGACGCGCGGCGACGTGCTCACGAGCCTCGCCGTCGACCGCGCCAACCCGTCGAGCATCGCCTACGCCGTGCAGTCGGCCCGAGAGAACGCCCGCCGCGCCCGCGAGATCGTCTCCACCGAGCTGTGGGAGACCCTCAACACGACGTATTCGCGGATGCCTCGGCGTATCAACAACGAGAAGGCGCACGAGTTCTTCCAGTGGGTGCGCGAGCGGTCGGCGCTCGCCGTCGGCGTCACCGACTCGTCGACGAGCCGCGACGAGGCCTGGCAGTTCCTCACGCTCGGGCGCGCGATCGAGCGCACCGACATGACCGCGCGGCTGCTCGCGACGCGGGCGCTGACCGAGGCATCCGGCCCGTCGTGGACGACCATTCTGCGCTCGTGCGGCGCCTACGAGGCGTACCTGCGCACCTACCGCGGCATGCCGAGTGCGGCCAACGCGGCCGAGTTCCTGCTGCTCGACCGGCTCTTCCCGCGCTCGGTCATCCACTCGATCACCGTCGCCGAGCAGTGCATGAGCGCCATCGACCCGGTCGCCGACCGCGTCGGGCACTCGAACACCGTGCTGCGCGCGCTCGGCCGCATTCGCAACGACCTCGAGTACCGGCCGATCGAAGAGATCCTGCGCGACCTGCCCGAGCACATGGAGCAGGTGCAGAAGGTCACCCGCGAGGCGTCGGAGGCGATTCGCGACCGGTTCTTCCCCACCCACGCCGAGCCCAGCTGGATCGGAGAGACCTCATGATGCGCCTGCGGATCGAACACGCGACGGGCTTTCGTTACCCGGGTGACGTCGGTGCGTCGTACAACGAGGCGCGCATGCTGCCGAGTTCGACCGACGCGCAGTTCGTGCTGAGCTCGCAGCTCGACATCGACCCCTCGACGAGCGTGAACTACTACGCCGATTACTTCGGCACGCGGGTCGCGGCGTTCGACGTGCTCGCGGGGCACAGTGCGCTCGACATCACGGCGCGCTCGCTCGTCGAGGTGCGACCGCGGCCGATCGAGTTCCCCGAGATCAGCTGGGATCGCCTCGCCCGCGAGAGCCCGCGCGCGATCGAGACGGTCGAGATGCTCGGGCAGTCCGGCCGCACCGAGCCGCACCCCGAGGTCGCCGAGATCGCCCGCTCGATCGCCGCGCAGCACGACAACCCCGGCCGGGCGGCGCTCGCGATCGCGACGGCGATCGGGGAGGCCATGGAGTACATGCCCGGCATCACCGGGGTGCACTCGACCGGCGCCGAGGCGTGGGTGGAGCGCAAGGGCGTCTGTCAGGACATCACCCACATCACCCTCGGGGCATTGCGCGAGGTCGGCATTCCGGCGCGGTACGTGTCGGGCTACCTGCACCCCAACCCGCACGCCGAGGTCGGCGTCGCCGTCACCGGCGAATCGCACGCCTGGGTCGAGTGGTTCACGGGCGATTGGGAGGGGTTCGACCCGACCAACCGCATCGAGATCGGCGACCGGCACGTTCTCGTCGGCCGCGGCCGCGACTACAACGACGTGCCCCCGCTGCGCGGTGTGTACGCCGGGCCGTACAAGAGCGACCTGCACGTGCAGGTGACGATCACGCGCGAGGCGTGAGCCGCCCGGCTCGACGGGTCAGAATATACGGATGACCACCACGCCCGAGCAGCCCGGCTCGTATTGGTACGCCGATGACGACGCGCGCTCGACGTCGGTGATGGAGGCGATGCGCTCTTACCGCGCCGCAGAAGTCGCCATGCGCCGCCGCACCCAGCAGGCGATGGAGATGGGCGAGAACGAACTGCTCGTGCTGCGGTTCCTCGCCCGCGCACGACTGCGCGGCAGCGTGGTGACGCCCGTCACCTTGAGTCGCTACCTCGGCATCACGTCGGCCTCGACGACGGCGCTGCTCGACCGGCTCGAGAAGTCGGGTCACCTCACCCGTTCTCCGAACCCCGACGACCGCCGCAGCGTGCTCGTGACCTCGAGCGAGAAGTCGGATGCCGAGATCCGTCACACCCTCTCGGCGATGCACGATCGCATGATGGGCATCGTGCGCGGGATGTCGGAGGATGACCGGGCGACCGTGATCGGCTTTCTCGACGCCATGCGCGACGCGGTCGACCAGATCGACGCCTGAGCGTCGGCGGTCTTCGTCAGAAGATCTCGCTCAACGCTCCGACGTGGCGATGTCGTCGGCGGCGTCGGCGACCGCGTCGAGAAAGCGGAGCACCGACGCGCGGCCCTCGTCGCCGAGCGCCTCGATCGCCTCGGTGACGCGAGTCTCGAACGCGTCGACGATGTCGGCGACATCGCCCGCCGCGCGCGCGGTGGGTGCGATGAGAATGCTGCGCCGGTCGGTGGGGTGGCTGATCCGCTCGACACTTCCCTGGCGCTCGAGGCGGTCGAGCAACGCCGTGGTCGAGGCCGAGCTGATGGCCAGGTGGCGCGAGATCTCGCTCGGCTTCACGACGTTCCCGTCGCGATGCTGACGCAGCAGGTAGCTGAGGATGCGCATCTCGTTCTCGCCGAGGGTGGTCGTCGCCCGCACCCGCTGATGCATCTGCGCATCTGACGTGCGGAAACGGGCGAGGCTGTCGAGAACCTCGCCCGAACTCACCGATGTTTCCATCTCGTCTTCACCCCCGGGTTACGTCCTGAACAATATAACTCACTTGGCCGGTAGCTCGGGAGATGTCTCGCTTGACTAACTACTTATGTACCCAATAACCTTTCTCATAACCGAAGGGGAGGCATCATGGGACGTCTGTACTACGGAAACAGCACCGACGCGATCGTCGTCGATGACCGCGAGCTCGCACACCTGAAGATGGTGACGATGACCAAGCTCCGTCGCTCCGAGGGGTTCAGCGTCTCGTTCTCGGCGGCCGACCAGGGCCGCTCGTCGGTGTGGGTGCACTGCGCGATTCCGCTCCGCTTCGAGTTCGACAGCGCCGAGCCGATCCGCCTCGACCCGGCCTACGTCAACGAGTTGGCGCAGGCCGCGGCATCCGCGATGGGCATCGTGATCGACCTCGATGAGGCGGCCGCAGCGGCCGGCACTCCCGCTCGGGCGGTGGCCGCATGACGAGCGTGCTGCCTGCCCGTGTCGAACGCGGACGGGTCACCTGGGTACGGGTCGAAGACGGCTTTCACGTCGCGTCGCGTGCGGGGGAGTTCGTCGGGTTCGCCGAGCGCACGCCCGACGGTCACCTCGTCGGCTTCGACAGCCGTTCGACCCCCATCGGGCGGTACGAGTCTCTGGCCGAGGCGCAGCGCGCCGTCGAAGCCTCGCCCACGACTGTCGTCCAGGCGCCCCTCACCCGTCGCACCGAAGGTGTCTTACAGGCGGCCGCGACGGTGGCCGGGATGCTCGCGCTGGGCGTTCTCGCCGTCGCCATGACGGTGCCCGCCGTCGCCTGAACCACGCGCGACGAACCCCCGAGACTCTCCGGAGTCAGGCCAGGGTCGTGGTTTCGGCGCCACCGCCCGAGGACGCGTGCATCGCGGCATCGGTGCGCTGCTGCAGGTAATCGCACAGGTCCGCGATCGTCGCGAGGTCGGACGACAGCTGCGCCACGCCCGCCGCGTCGAGGTCGAACCCCTCTGATCGCGGCTCGAACGTCACGACCCAGTGCGGGAGCCCATCGGTGACGGCCGCCTGGATGTAGGTGACCGTCGACGCGTTGCTCAGCGACACGACGACCATGCCCGATTCGGGGCCGGGCACGAAGTCTTTCTCGAGCACCGATACCGCGGCGGTCTGCTCGGGCCGCGCGGCGAGGTAATCGTCCACCCAGCTCTGCACAGTCGCCTGATTGCGGTACGGCATCGACCCTCGAATCACTCGTCGTGCCGAAGATGGCACTCGGCCATTATGCCTCGCAGAGCCGACACGGGCTTCGCCGGTCATGCCTGCGGTGTGTACCTGCGCAGTCCGTGCGTGCGCGCCACGAGCGCGCGGAGCTCTTCGAGCGAGCCCGACACGAAGCCGGCGGCCCGGGCCTGCACGAGCACGTTGCCGAGCGCGGTCGCCTCGACGGGCCCGGCGAGCACCGGCAGCCCCGACCGGTCGGCGACGCGTTGGCACAGCAGGGCGTTCAGAGCGCCGCCGCCCACGATGTGGATCGTGCGGGCGTCGACGCCACCGAGGCGCGCGGCCGTCGCGGCAGCCTCGGCGAACGCCTGCGCGAGCGATTCGACGATCGAGCGCGCGTACCCCGCACGCGTGCGCGGGGCGACCTGGTCGTGCTCAGCGCACCACTCGTCGATCCGGGCCGGCATGTCGCCGGGGGAGAGGAAGCGCGGGTCGTTCACGTCGAAGAGGGGGACGGATGCCGGGGGCACCGTCGCCGCGGCATCCAACAGCGCCGTCAGTTCGACCGGTGCGCCGGTGCGCTCCCAGCCGCGCACCGTCTCGCTCAGGATCCAGAGGCCCATCACGTTGTGCAGCAGACGGACGCACCCGTCGACGCCGCCCTCGTTGGTGAAGTTCGCGGCGAGCGCGGCGGGCGTGAGCACCGGATGCTCGACCTCGACGCCGACCAGACCCCACGTGCCGCACGAGATGTAGACGGCTGCCTCGGGCTGCATCGGCACCGCGACGACGGCCGACGCGGTGTCGTGGGATCCGACCGCGACGACGTCGGCTTGCCCGCCGAGCGACGCCGCGACCGCGGGGCGCAGCGGGCCGATCCGCGTGCCGGGAGTGATCAGCGGAGGCAGAACGGTGCGCAGCCCGCCGAGGCCGAGGGCGTCGAGGAGTGGTTCGTCCCACGCGTGGTCGCTCCAGCGCAGCAGGCCCGTCGTCGAGGCGTTGGTCACCTCGGCGCGCGCCTGGCCGGTCAGCCAGAACGCGAGCAGGTCGGGGATGAGCAGGGCCGTGTCGGCGATCTCGAGCAGCGCCGGCGACTCGGCGGCGAACTGGTACAGCGTGTTGAAGGGCAGGAACTGCAGGCCGTTGCGTTCGAACAGCTCGGCGTGTGGCATCCGTTCGTGCACCGCAGCGACACCCCGCGCGGAGCGCTCGTCGCGGTAGTGGAACGGGGTGCCGAGCAGGGCGCGGTCCGTGGTGTTGTTGCCGTGCGCGCCGGCGGGTTCGCCGTCGCTGCTGCGCAGCAGGCCGTAGTCGACCGCCCACGAGTCGATGCCGATGCTCGCGAGCTCGGGTTCGCTCGCGAACGCGGTACGCAGCCCTTCGAGTGCCGCGCCGTACAGGCCGACGATGTTCCAGTGCAGCCCGTCGCCGAGGACGATCGGGTCGTTCGCGAAGCGCGCCACGGTCGTGGTCTCGAGCAGGTCGGGCCCGACGCGTCCGACGATCACGCGCCCGCTCGTGGCCCCGAGGTCGACCGCCGCGACCGCGCCCGTCTCGCTCACGCTCGCACCCCCGACGCTCGTCCCCGTGCCGCTCGTCCCGCTGTCGCTCGTCTCCCTCTCGCCCCTCTCGCCCCATTTTCTTTCGCGAGGGGTCGCGACACGCCGTCGGCGGTCACGGCGGTACCGCGTGTCGCGACCCCTCGCGGGGTGGGCGGGGTGGCGGAGGAGGCCGAGATGGCTGGCGTGGCCGGGACGGGCGAGGCGGCCTGGGCGGTCGGGGCGGCCGACGCGGCCGGGGCGAGCGAGGGCGGGAGCGCGGACGTCATCGCAGGAACGCGGCGGCGACGCCCGAGTCGACGGGAATGTGCAGGCCCGTGGTGCGGGTGAGCTCGGGGCCGGTGAGCACGTAGACGGCGTCGGCGACGTTCTCGGGCACGACCTCGCGCTTGAGGATCGTGCGCTGGGCGTAGAACGCCCCGAGGTCTTTCTCTTCGACGCCGTAGGTCGCGGCGCGGTTCGCGCCCCAGCCCGAGGCGAAGATGCCCGAGCCGCGCACGACGCCGTCGGGGTTGATCCCGTTCACGCGCACGCCGTGCTCGCCGAGTTCGACGGCGAGCAGCCGCACCTGGTGCGCCTGGTCGGCCTTGGTCGCCGAGTAGGCGATGTTGTTCGGGCCGGCGAACACCGAGTTCTTCGACGAGATGTAGATGATGTCGCCGCCCAGGCGCTGCGCGATGAGCACGGATGCGGCGGCCTTCGACACCAGGAACGAGCCCTTCGCCATGACGTCGTGCTGCAGGTCCCAGTCCTTCTCGGTGGTCTCGAGGAGGGGCTTCGACAGCGAGAGGCCGGCGTTGTTCACGACGAGGTCGATGCCGCCGAAGGCGAGCACGGCGGCGTCGATCGCCGCCTGCACGGCATCGGCGTCGGCGACGTTCGCCGCGACACCGATCGCGACGTCGGTGCTGCCGAGCTCGGCGGCTGCGGCCTGGGCCTTCTCGAGATCGAGGTCGGCGACGACGACGCACGCCCCCTCGGCGGCGAGGCGGGTGGCGATCGCCTTGCCGATGCCCGACGCGGCGCCCGTCACGAACGCGATGCGCCCCTGGTGGGTCTTGGGCTTCGGCATCCGCTGCAGTTTCGCCTCTTCGAGCGCCCAGTACTCGATGCGGAACTTCTCAGCATCGGAGATGGGCGTGTACGTCGAGAGCGCCTCGGCGCCGCGCATGACGTTGATGGCGTTCACGTAGAACTCGCCCGCGACGCGCGCCGTCTGCTTGTTGGCGCCGTAGCTGAACATGCCGACACCCGGCACGAGCACGATGAGCGGATCGGCGCCGCGGATCGCGGGGCTCGAGGCATCGGCATGCGCGTCGTAGTAGGCCTGGTAGTCGGCGCGGTACTCGGCGTGCAGTTCGTGCAGGCGGGCGAGCTGGTCGTCGATCGATGCCGTGGCGGGCAGATCGAGGATGAGCGGCTTGACCTTGGTGCGCAAGAAGTGGTCGGGGCAGCTCGTGCCGAGGGCGGCGAGCTCGGGCGCCCGCTCGGATGCCAGGAAGTCGAGCACCACGTCGGTGTCGGTGTAGTGGCCCACCATCGGCTTGTCGGTCGATGCGAGCCCGCGGATCGTGGGGGCGAGCGCTGCGGCGCGCGCGTGCCGGTCGGCCTCGGTCAGCGCCTCGAACCCGGGCCGCACGCCGCCGAACGGGTCGGCGGCGCCGTGCTCGGCGATGTAGGCGGCGGCGGTGTCGATGATCCAGAGGCTGTGCGCCTCGGCATCCTCGCTCGTCTCGCCCCACGCCGTGATGCCGTGTCCGCCGAGGATCGTGCCGATCGCCTGCGGGTTCGCGGCCTTGATCTCGGCGATGTCGAGACCGAGCTGGAACCCGGGGCGGCGCCACGGCACCCACACGACCTTGTCGCCGAAGATCTGCTGTGTGAGCGCCTCGCCGTCGGCGGCGGTCGCGATCGCGATGCCGGCGTCGGGGTGCAGGTGATCGACGTGTGCGGCGTCGACGAGCCCGTGCATCGCGGTGTCGATCGAGGGAGCCGCGCCGCCCTTGCCGTGCAGGCAGTAGTCGAACGCGGCGACCATCTCGTCTTCGCGGTCGACGCCGGGGTAGACGTTCACGAGCGCTCGCATGCGATCGAGGCGCAGCAAGGCGAGGCCCTCGGGCTTCAGCGTGCCGAGGTCGCCGCCCGAGCCCTTGACCCACAGCAGCTCGACGGGCTCGCCCGTCACGGGGTCGATCTCGGTGCCCTTGGCCGACGTGTTGCCGCCGGCGTAGTTCGTGTTCTTCGGGTCGGCGCCCAGGCGGTTGCTCCGCGCGATCAGCGCGGCGGCGGTGGGGTTGGTCGCGTTCGTCATCTCAGGCACCCCATCCCGCCTGCACGCCGCCGACGCGTTCTTCGGCGATCTGCTGCTGATAACCGGATGCCAGATAGGCGGCCATCGGGTCGGCGGCGAGCCCCCGCTCCTCGCGCCACTGCGCGAGCTGCGGACGCACGTCGGTGTAGAAGGCATCCATCAGGATCGCGTTCGCGGCGAGCACGTCGTTCGCGTTTTGCGCCGCGGTGAGCGCCTCGCGGTCGATGAGCAGGGCGCGCGCCGTCATCTCCTGCACGTTCAGCACCGAGCGGATCTGCCCGGAGATCTTGTCTTCGATGTTGTGGCACTGGTCGAGCATGAAAGCCACGTCGGGGTTGTTCAGGCCGCCGCCGCGGATCACCTCGGCGACGATGCGGAACAGCTGGAACGGGTCGGCGGCGCCGACGATGAGGTCGTCATCGGCGTAGAAGCGGCTGTTGAAATCGAACGAGCCGAGCTTGCCGAGGCGCAGCAGCTGCATGACGATGAACTCGATGTTGGTGCCCGGCGCGTGGTGTCCCGTGTCGAGGCACACCATCGCCTTGTCGCCGAGGGCGGCGACCTGCACGTAGCTCGTGCCCCAGTCGGGAACGTCGGTGTGGTAGAACGCCGGCTCGAAGAACTTGTACTCGAGCACGAGGCGCTGGTTCTCGCCGAGGCGCGCGTAGATCTGCTGCAGCGAGTCGTGCAGGCGGTCCTGCCGGGCGCGCATGTCGTTCTGGCCGGGGTAGTTCGACCCCTCGGCGAGCCAGATCTTGAGGTCGCGCGAGCCCGTGGCATCCATGATGTCGATGCACTCGAGGTGGTGGTCGATCGCCTTCTGGCGGATGCCGCGGTCGTGGTGGGTCAGCGCGCCGAACTTGTAGTCCTCGTCTTGGAACGTGTTCGAGTTGATCGTGCCGAGGCTGAGGCCGAGGTCTTCGGCGTGGCGGCGCAGGGCCGCGTAGTCGGAGGTCTTGTCCCACGGGATGTGCAGCGCGACCGACGGCGCGAGGCGGGTGTAGGCGTTGACCTGTGCGGCGTCGGCGATCTTCTCGAACGGGTCGCGGGGGGTGCCGGGCGTCGGGAACACGCGGAAGCGCGTGCCCGAGTTGCCGAACGCCCAACTCGGAAGCTCGATCGCCTGGGCCTCGAGGGCGGCGAGATCGTCGGCGGTGAGGGTGCGAGTGCTCATGAGGGGATGCTTTCTGTGAGCTGATCGTGCAGGTTGAAGACTTCGACGAGGGGAGTGGCGGCCTGGTCCGCGCGCCCTGCCAGGTCGGTGAAGAACTCGGCCATGGATGCCTCCCAGCGGGTGGCGACCTCGGAGGAGGCGAGGTAGGCGCGCGACGCCTCGTCGTCGTCGGTCTCGTACGAGCCGAAAAGCGTGCCCGTCGAGCGGTCGAGGAAGATCGAGTAGTCGCGTCGTCCGGACGCCGCGATCTCGGCGAGCATCTCGGGCCAGACCGGGCTGTGCCGCGCGACGTACGCGTCGATCATGTCGGGGCGCACCGTCAGGCGGAAAGCGACGCGGGGCATGTCACTCCTTCGTGAGTGTCGCAGGAGCGGGGGCGGTGGTCGCTCTCGCTGAATCGATCCATTCGTGAATCGTTTCAAACTGTAATGTGGATGCCACGATCCGTCAAGCGGCCCTCCGGCCGGTCAGGGGTGCTTCCGTGGCAGTGAGTGTCAAAGACGTGGCGCAGGCCGCTGCGGTCTCGGTCGGCACCGTCTCGAATGTGCTCAACCGCCCCGAGAAGGTGGCGCCCGACACCGTCGCGCGCGTTCACGAGGTAATCAAGCGTCTCGGCTTCGTGCGCAACGACGCCGCCCGTCAGCTGCGCGCCGGGCGCAGCCGCTCGATCGGACTGATCGTGCTCGATTCCGCCAACCCGTTCTTCGCCGAGGTCGCCCGGGGGGCGGAGGAGCGTGCGGCCGGGGAAGGCCTCTCGGTTCTGCTCGGCAACAGCGATCAGAACCCGACGCGCGAGAGCGGTTACCTCGACCTGTTCCGAGAGCAGCGCGTGAACGGGGTGCTGCTGACCCCGACCGACCTCGCCGATCCGGTGCTCCTGCACGCGGGCATCCCCCTCGTGCTCGTCGACGGCGAGCTCGTCGGCGGGGAGCTGTCTTCGGTGGCCGTCGATGACATAGAAGGTGGGCACCTCGCCGTCTCGCACCTGCTCGCCATCGGGCGCCGCCGCATCGCGTTCGTCGGCGGCCCGCTTGCGATCCGTCAGGTCGCCGACCGTCTCGAGGGGGCGCGGCGAGCGCTGGCGGCGGTACCCGACGCCACGCTCGAAGTGATCGAGCAGGGTGCGCTGACCGTCCTCGCCGGCCGAGATGCAGGGGAGCGGATCGCCCACCGCCCCGCCGATGAGCGGCCCGACGCGGTGTTCTGCGCCAACGATCTGCTCGCCGTCGGGGTGCTGCAGGGCACCGCGATCCTCGGCGAGGTGCGCGTGCCGGGCGACCTCGCGATCATCGGCTACGACGACATCGATTTCGCGGAGGCGACCGTGGTGCCCCTCTCCTCGATCCGTCAACCCGCACGTGACATCGGGGCGACGGCCGTCGAACTCCTGCTCGAGCGTCTCGCCGACCCAGACGCCGCGCCTCGACGCGTGCGCTTCCGCCCCGAACTCGTCATCCGGGCGTCGACCGCCGGCTGAGCGCCGGGCTCAGCTTGCCGCCGTCGAGCGTCGAACGACGAGCTCGGGCTGGAACACGGTCTGGCGGGGGATGAGTTCGGCGTCGTCGCACTCTTCCAGCAGTATCCGCAGCGCCGTCCGCCCGATCATCCGGCTCGGCTGCCGGATGGTCGACAACGGCACGGCCGCCGCCGCGGCGAACGAGATGTCGTCGAAGCCGACGAGTGCGATCTCGTTCGGCACGAGCATCCGCTCTCCTACGACGAGCGACTGCAGGAGCCCCAGTGCGGTGAGGTCGTTCGCCGCGAACATCGCGTCGGGCCATTCCCGACGCGGACGGGCGAGCACCCGTCTGCCGACCTCGACGCCCTCTGCGACCGTCATCGCCGAGGTGGCCAGAACCTCGATCTGCACGTCGCCCAGCGCGTTGTCGGCGGCGACGCGCGCACCGGCCAGGCGATCGGTGACCTGTCGCATGTCCATAGGCCCGCCGACGAAGGCGATGCGCCGGCGTCCCGTCGCGATGAGGTGTTCGACGGCCATCCGTCCTCCCGCCACGGAGTCCACCGACACCGAACTGAACCGGCTGGTGCCCCCGAAACGGTCGACGAGCACCGAGCGGATGCCGCGCGATCGCAGGCGCTCGAGGCGGGGCAGGATGTCGCCGTAGGGCGAGATGAGTACGCCGCGCACCTGCTGCTCCTCGAACAGGTCCAGGTACATCCGCTCGCGAGTCGAGTCCTCGTCGGTGTTGCCGTAGAGAATGGCGATGCCGTGACGGGATGCCTCGTCCTCGGCGCCGCGCACGACGTCGCCCGCAAAGGGGTTCTGGCCGTTGAGGACGACGAACCCCACCGTCGTGGACACGCCGGCGCGGAGCTTACGTGCCGCGTCGTTGCGCACGTAGCCGAGCTCGCCGATGGCGCGGTGCACCCGCGTCGCCGACTCCGCCGACACCGATTCCGGCCGGTTGAGCACGTTGGAGACGGTCCCCACGGAAACGCCCGCGGCGTCGGCGACGTCTTTGATGCTCACCGCCATGTGTGCTCCTTTGCTGCTCTGGCATGTTCGTCCGCGGCCCGAGTGGGCGGATGCCACCACCGCGGGTCGTGTCCGTTCCGTGACTTGACCTCGCGTCGGTGCGATGCCTACAGTATCCATGAATCGACCCTGAATCGATTCATCGCCCCTTCAGCTCATGCTCTCGCCTCAACGAGGAGGAACCCGTGCCGACCAGCGCCACGCCCGAGCCGCCGTCGCCGCCGCCCGCTGACGGTCCCGTCGTCCTCGAACTCGAGAAGGTCGTCAAGTCGTTCGGTGCGGTGATCGCCCTGCGCTCCGGCAGCATCCGGCTGCAGTCGGGATCGATCCACGCCCTCATCGGCGAGAACGGTGCGGGAAAGTCGACCCTCGTCAAGATCGTCGCGGGTCTCTACCGACGCGACGGCGGCGAGTTCCGCCTCGATGGCGAAGAGGTCGACTTCAGTTCGACCGCGCAGTCGAAGGCCGCGGGCGTCGCCGTGATCTACCAGGAACCCACGCTCTTCCCCGACTTGTCGGTGACCGAGAACATCTTCATGGGGCGCCAGATCACCGGCCGATTCGGTCGCATCGACCGCAAGGCCATGCGACACGAGGTCGAGCGCCTGTTCACACGGCTCGGTGTCACGATCGATCCCGACCGCCCCGCCGAGGGTCTGTCGATCGCCGATCAGCAGGTCATCGAGATCGCCAAGGCTGTCTCGCTCGACGCCAAGGTGCTGATCATGGACGAGCCGACGGCGGCGCTCTCGGGCGTCGAGGTCGAGCGACTGTTCACGATCGCACGCAGCCTGCGCGACGAAGGCCGCGGGCTCATCTTCATCTCGCACCGCTTCGACGAGGTGTTCGCCCTGTGCGACACGGTCACCGTGATGCGCGACGGGTCGTACATCTCCACGACGCCCATCGCGGAGACGACACCCACCGAGCTCGTCCGGCAGATGGTCGGTCGCGACGTGACCGAGCTCTTCCCCAAGCAGGACACCGAAATCGGCGCGCCCCTGCTCGAGGTCGACGGCCTCACCTCGCCCGGCGTGTTCCACGACATCTCGTTCACGGTGCGCACCGGAGAGATCGTCGGCCTCGCCGGACTCGTCGGGGCGGGCCGCAGTGAAGTCGCGCGCGCCGTCTTCGGGGTCGATGATTACCGTGGGGGCACTGTCACCATGAAGGGCCGCCGCGTGCGCCGGGGCCGCCCGACCGAGGCGATGCGCGCGGGTCTCGCGCTCGTGCCCGAAGACCGCCGCAAGCAGGGCCTCGTGATCGAGACGGGCGTGAGCCGCAACATCACGATGGCGATCCGCCACCAGCTCGCCCGCTTCGGACTCATCACGACCCGCGCGGAGAACCGCTCGGCGCGGGTGTGGGCGAGCCGCCTCGAGGTGAAGACATACGCGCTCGACACGGTCGCGGCGACCCTGTCGGGCGGGAACCAGCAGAAGGTCGTGCTCGCGAAGTGGCTCGCCACCGAGCCCGACGTCCTCATCATCGACGAGCCGACGCGCGGCATCGATGTCGGCACGAAGGCCGAGGTCCATCGGCTCCTCTCCGAGCTCGCAGGCCGAGGCATGGGCATCCTCATGATCTCGTCCGAGCTTCCCGAGGTGCTCGGCATGGCCGATCGGGTGCTCGTCATGCGCGAGGGCCGGATCACCGCCGAGATCGACCGAGCGGATGCCACGAGCGAGAACGTCATGTTCGCCGCGACGCACGCCTCACCGCAATCCGTCGGCGAACGCCACGCATCGGAGCAGCACGCATGACCTTCACGTCCACCACCCGCATCCCCGTCTCGGGCGTCACCCGGCGCATCGGCGCTCTGGGCAAGGCGCGCGAGTTCGGCATCCTCATCGCACTCGCCGTCGTCATCGTCGCCGCGACCGCGAAGAACCCCTCGTTCCTGTTCTCGCCCGACGGCTGGCGCGACCTGCTGCTGACGCCCTCGATCCTGGTGCTCGTCGCCATCGGTCAGGCCATCGTCATCATCACCCGCAACGTCGACCTCTCGGTCGGGTCGGTCATGGGTCTGTCGGCCTACCTCACCGGGCGGCTCTTCATCGACGTGCCGAGCCTGCCGATCCCCGTGGTCGTGCTGCTCGCCGTGCTGTTCGGGGCGTTCCTCGGGCTCGTCAACGGCGCGCTCGTCGCGTTCGCCCGGGTGCCGGCCATGGTGATCACCCTCGGCACGCTCTACGCGTATCGCGGCATCAACGTGATGTGGGCCGGTTCGACACGCGTGAACGCCTCCGACATCCCGCGCGAGTTCCTGGCAGTGGGCACGGGTCAAGTGCTCACCATCCCGATCCTCGCGATCGTGGCCGCGGTGATCCTCGTCGTCATCGCCTGGTACATGCGCAACACCCGTGGGGGCCGCGAGTACTACGCGATCGGGTCCGACCCCGCGGCCGCCGAGCTCTACGGCCTGCGCGTCACCCGGCGCGTCCTCAGCGCGTTCGTCCTCTCGGGCGCGCTCGCGGGCCTGGCCGGTGTCTTCTACGTCGCCCGCTACGGCACCGTGAGCTCGCAGGCCGGTGCCGGATGGGAACTGGATGCCGTGGGCGCGGCCGTCATCGGCGGCGTCGCCATCACCGGCGGCGTCGGAACGGTCTGGGGCGCCGCGATCGGCGCGATGCTGCTCATGACCATCAACCGGGCGCTGCCGATCCTCGGCATCCCCGACTTCTGGCAGCGCGCCGTCGTCGGCGTGCTCATCATCGGCGCCATCGTGCTCGACCGCTGGCTCGCGGTGCGGCAGCGACAGCGTCTCATCGAAGCGAGGGACCAGTCATGACGACCGCGACCACCACCACGACGACCTCCACCAACCGGGTGACGCGCGACTTCGAGAAGCCGCTGTGGCGCCGCATCCTGATCAGCCGCGAGAGCGCGATCGTCGCGCTGCTCATCATCGTGACGGCCTATGCGGTCGCCAATGTGCGCGGGTTCGGCCAGCCCATCACGCTGACCTACCTGCTCATGGACGTCGCGCCGATCCTCCTCATCGCGTTGCCGATGACGCTCATCATGATCACGGGCGAGATCGATCTGTCGGTCGGCAGCATGGTGGGCCTCGCGAGCGTGATCACCGGCGCCGGAGTGCAAGCCGGCATGCCGTTCGAGGTGGCCGCGCTGCTGGCGCTGGTCGTGGGAGTCGTCGGAGGCGCGTTCAACGGCTTCCTCGTGACCGTCGTGGGCCTGCCTTCGCTCGCGGTGACGATCGGCACCCTGGCACTCTTCCGCGGCATCGCGATCGGCACCCTGGGCACGACGGCCGTCACCGACTTCCCCGAGGCCTGGACGGCCCTCGCCAAAGCGAAGATCGCCGGCACGACGATCCCCTACATCATGGTGCCCTTCGTGATCCTGCTCGTCATCTTCGTGATCGTGCTGCACTTCACCCCGTTCGGTCGCGGCGTCTACGCGATCGGTCTGTCGAAGGATGCCGCGCGGTTCAGCGGCATCCACGTCGAGCGCACGAAGTTCATCCTTTTCGTGCTCGCCGGTGTCGTCTCGGCCTTCGCCGGCATCTACTTCACGCTCCGGTTCGGCAGCGCCCGCGGCGACAACGCGACGGGCCTCGAACTGCAGGTGATCGCGGCGGTCGTGCTCGGCGGTGTCTCGGTCTTCGGTGGGCGCGGTCAGCTCTACGGCGTCGTCGCCGCCGTGCTCCTCATCGGCGTGCTCTCGAGCGCGCTGCGCCTGGCGAACGTCACCTCCGACGTCATCAGCGTCGTCACCGGCGTGCTGCTGGTGCTGTCGGTCGTCGGGGCGAGCGTGCTCACCTGGCTCCAGCGAACCCGGCGGCGCCCGCGCCGCCTCCCCAACGTCGCAGCATCCACAGCATCATGACGCTGCGCTCTCCCGGTCCGGCATCCGTCGCGGCCGTCCGCACGAAAGGAAGAAAACAATGACGTTTGCACGCAAGCGTGTGGCGGCCGTCGCCGCCATGGCGGTCGCCGCCGCGCTCGCCCTTGCCGGATGCGCCGACACCGGAACCTCCGGCGGAGGCTCGACCGGTGACGCGGGCAGCGGATCGAGCGAGAACCTCGCGATCACGTTCCTGCCCAAGAATCTCGGCAACCCCTACTTCGACACGTCGAGCAAGGGCGGCAAGGCCGCCGTCGACGAGCTCGGCGGCACCTTCGCCGAGGTTGGACCGGCCGAGGCCACGCCCGACGCGCAGGTGAGCTACATCAACACCGCCACGCAGCAGGGCGTCGGGGGCCTCGTCGTCTCGGCGAACGACCCGAAGGCGATCTGCGACGCGCTCAACGAGGCCCGTGACGCGGGTGTGAAGGTCGTCACCTTCGACTCAGACACCAACGCCGACTGCCGTGACCTGTTCATCAACCAGGCCACCTCCGACGGCATCGCCAAGGCCCAGGTCGACCTCATCACCGAGCAGATCGGTGACTCCGGTGAGGTTGCGGTGCTCTCCGCCTCGGCGAACGCGACGAACCAGAACACCTGGATCGAGAAGATGAAGGAGCTGCTGGCGGCGGATCACCCGAACGTGCAGCTCGTCGAGGTCGTCTACGGCGACGACGACGACCAGACGTCGTTCGACAAGACGGCGGCGCTGCTGCAGTCGCACCCGAACCTCAAGGGCATCATCTCGCCCACCACGGTCGGCATCGCCGCTGCGGCGCGTTACCTGTCCACCTCCGACTACAAGGGCAAGGTGGCGCTCACCGGTCTCGGTACGCCGAACCAGATGCGCGAGTACGTCAAGGACGGCACCGTCACCGCGTTCGCACTGTGGAACCCGGAAGACCTGGGCTACCTCGCCGCGTACGCCACCGCGGCGCTGATCAAGGGTGAGATCACCGGCAAGGAAGGTGACACGTTCGAAGCCGGCAAGCTCGGCTCGTTCACCGTCGGTGAGGACGCCACCGTGCTCCTCGGCGACCCGTACGTGTTCAAGGCCGACAACATCGACGACTTCGACTTCTGAGTCGTCACGCAGAGGCGCCCCGGTCGGATTCTCCGACCGGGGCGCCTCCGTCATGCGTGGGGTAGTCGCCCGACGCCTCGTCGTCGCGGGAGGCGGAACGGCCGCTCAGCCGCGGTTGTCCCGCCGGCCGTTGATCAACCGGTCGCGAGAGGCCTCGCACTCGTCGTCGAGGCACTCGCCGTCATCGAGGCGCTCTGCCGCCGGGCGGCGCGGGTCGCTCGCCAGGTCGGGCACGGTGACGCTCGGCAGCCGGATGGGCGTGGTCGCGGCGACCTCGTCGCTGAACTCTTCGGGGGCGACCCGGTTCACGACCGAGATCGGGCGGGTCTCGTCGAGCGAGAACGCGAAGCGGCGCGACTCGTGCCGGTGCAGGCGCCCCGAGAGCACGAGCCACGAGAACCCGATCGCGAACGCGAGGAGCGCGGCGCCGGCGCCGAGCCAGATCGCGGCCCGGGGGCCGGCGTGCGCGGCGACGTAGCCCACGATCGGGGCGCCGACGGGAGTGCCGCCCATGAGGATCGCCATGTACAGCGCGAGCACCCGCCCGCGCAGCGCCGGGTCGGTCGTCGTCTGCACGTAGCCGTTCGCGGTCGTCAGCGTCGTGACGACGGCGAACCCGGTGAGCATGAGCGTTGCGGCATACAGCCAATAACTGGGGGCGAGCGCCGAGAGCGACGCGGCGACGGCGAACATCCCCGTGCCGACGATCACGAGGCGGATGCGGGCGCGGTCGCGGCGTGCGGCCAGCAGCGCACCGGCCAGCGACCCGATCGCGAGGATCGACGAGAGCAGGCCGTAGCCGTCGGCATCCCGCCCGAATTCGAGCGCCATGGTCGACGCGAAGATCGGGAAGTTCATGCCGAACGCGCCCAGCAAGAAGACCATCGCGAACGTGACCATGAGGTCGGGGCGCCGGCGCACGTAGCGGAACCCGTCGGCGAGCCGGTTGGCGCCGGTCGCCTTCACGCGCGGCACGAGCTCGTCGGTGCGGATCACCCGCAGCGCCACGATCATCGCGAGGAACGCGACGGCGTTGACCAGGAACACCCAGCCCGTGCCGACCGCGACGATCACGATGCCGGCGACGGCGGGCCCGATCATGCGCGCGGTGTTGAACGAGGCCGCGTTCAGCGCGACGGCGTTCGACGCGTTCTCTTGCGACACGAGGTCGGAGACGAACGCCTGCCGGCTCGGGTTGTCGAAGGCGGCCACCACACCGAGCGCCACCGCGAACACGAGCATGAGCGGCAGCGTCATGACTCCGCGCAGCAGCAGCACGCCGATCGTCAGCCCCAGCACGAGCAGCAGGCTCTGCGTCAGCATGAGCAGCTTTCGCCGGTCGAACCGGTCGGCGACCCACCCGGTGACCCCGACGAGCAGCAGCGGCGGCGCGAACTGCAGGGCCATCGTGATGCCCATCGCGCCGGCGTCGTTGTGCGTGAGCTGAGTCAGCACCACCCAGCTGAGGGCGGTCGACTGCATCCACGCGCCGACGTTCGACACGAGCGCGCCGATGAACCAGACGCGGTAGTTGAAGATCGAGAACGAGCGGAACATGGCGCTTCCGTTGCCTGAGCTCATCGGGCGGCCACCTCTCGCATGATCGCGGCGGCCTCGTGCAAGATCGCGCGCTGCGCGGGGGTGAGGGCGGCGAGGGATGCCTCGAGCCACGAGTCCCGGCGGCGCATGGTCTCGGCCACGACGTCCCGACCGGCGTCGGTCAGGGCGATGTTGACCTTGCGGCGGTCGACGTCGTCGGGCGTGCGGGTGAGGTACCCCGACTCTTCGAGGCAGTTGACCGTGCGGTTCATCGACGGCGCCGACACGCGCTCGCGCTCGGCCAGTTCGCCGAGGGTGTGCGGGCCGTGGCTCGACAGCCCCGCCAGCACCGCGAACTGCCCGTCGCTCATCGAGTCGACCGCGCGCTGCGACCGCAGCCGCCGGGCGAGACGGAAGGTCGACATGCGAAAGTCGGATGCCTCGGAAGCGAGGTCGAGCGTGGGATCGGGCGGGGTGGCGGATGTGTCAGGGGTACTCATGCTTATCGTTAGCATAGCTCATTAGCCTTGCTAACGAAATGGTGCGGCGCGTTCGCCCGGGCGCCCAGGGCGCCTCAGGGTGTCGTGCCCGCGCGCGCCGCCGAGTCGCCGTCTCCCGCGCCACCGGCATCCTCGCCATCCGCCGCACCCTCGTCATCCTCGCGCCGAGACCGCCCCAGCGGGATCGTCGCGACCAGGCCGACGACCAGGAACCCTGCCGCCGTGAACGCGGCGAGCCGGGTGCCGTCAGAGAACGCCTGCTTCGCGGCGTCGCCCACTTCGGCCGTCTGCGGGTTGCCCGCAAGCCCCGCGATCGCCGCGCCGGCGCTGTCGACGACGGCCGACACCACCCGGTCGCGCTGCTCCGCCGGCAGTCCACGGTCATCGAGCGACGACGACAGGATGCCGGCGGTCGAGGTGAACAAGACAGTGCCGAGGATCGCGATGCCGAGTGCCGAGCCGACCTGCCGCGCCGTGGATTGGGTGCCCGAGCCCTGCCCCGACAACTGCACCGGGACGTCCTGCAAGATGACCCCGGTCAGCTGGGCTGTCGCGAGCCCCACCCCGAACCCGTAGACGAACAGCGCGGGGAGCAGCCAGCCCCAGGCATCCCCGCTCCCGGCATCCCACCCGACGACGACACCCGCCGCGGCGACGCCGATGATCTCGGCGACGAGGCCCACGCGCACGACGAGCACGGGGCTGATGCGACCGCTCATCGCCCCCGCGAACCCGCTCGCGACGAACGACCCGACGGCGAGGGCGAGCAGCACGAGGCCGGTCTGCAAGGCGCTGAACCCCAGCACGAACTGCAGCCACAGCGGCAGCGACAAGATGATGCCGAACTCGCCGAGCGCGACGACGAGCGCGGCGACGTTGCCGCTGCGGAACGTCGCGATCGTGAACAGGCGCGGGTCGAGCAGCGTCGACTTGCCCGCTTTCGCGCGGCCACGCGACCACGCGATGAACGCGACGAGGGCGAGCGCCGCGAGGGCCAACGCGAACGGCACCGGCGACACGACGAAGGGCCACGTCCACCCGCCGATCGTGAACGGGTCGTTCACCGCCCACCAGCCCAGGGTGCGCCCCTCGATGAGGCCGAACACGAGCGACCCGAAGAGCACGACCGACAGCACCGCGCCGACGAGGTCGATGCGCCCACGCGAGCCTTCGCGCGATTCGCTGACCGCCCACAGCACGCCGATGATGATGAGGATGCCGAGGGGCACGTTGATGCCGAAGGCCCACCGCCACGAGAACGCGGTCGTGAGCCATCCGCCCAGGAGCGGCCCGACCGCGGCCATGCCGCCGATCGTCGAGCCCCAGACGGCGAAGGCGGTGCCGCGCTCGCGCCCGCGGAAGGTCGCGTTCAGCAGCGACAGCGTGCTCGGCAGCATCATCGCGCCGCCGACGCCCTGCACGAGGCGTGCCCCGATCAACAGGTCGGCGGTCGGCGCGAAGGCGGCGCCCACCGACGCCGCGGCGAAGAGCACCACACCGATCAGCAGCAGTCGCCGCCGGCCGAACCGGTCGGCGAGGCTGCCGAACAGCAGCAGAAGGGAGGCGAAGACGAGGGTGTACGCCTCTTGCACCCACTGCACCTGGGTCGACGAGAGGTCGAGCTCGTCGACGATCGCGGGCACGGCGACGTTGACGATGGTCGAGTCGACGATGATGAGCGCGACCGCGAGGCTGATGAAGACCAGTCCGAACCAGCGCAGTGATGTCTTGTCCTTCACGAATCGCTCGCTTATCTAGCGAAATCTGTTCTGCATAGAGGCCTCCACATCGGGCGGAGAGACGCGCGCCGAGAAGGATGCCTCGTGCGCAGGCATCCGCTTCCTCTAGGCTCGCGGCGTGACCGAGCCCACCGAACGCACCTATACTGACGCGCACGGCGTCGAGATCGTCTTCGATCACTACCCCGCAGCGGGCGACCCGCGCGCCGTGGTGCAGCTGCTGCACGGCATCGGCGAGCATGCCCGGCGGTACGGCAACCTCATCGACGCGCTCACCGCCGACGGGTACATCGTCTACGCCGACGACCATCGCGGGCACGGGCGCACCGGCGAGCGCCAGCACGGCGGCGACCCGAGCAAGATCGGGCACCTCGGAGTCGGGGGACTCCGAGCGACGGTCGCGGCGCTCTCGCAGTTCACCGAGCTCATCCGCGCCGAGAACCCCGGCCTGCCGCTCGTGATCCTCGGGCACTCGTGGGGGTCGTTCATGACCCAGGGCCTCTACAACGAGCATCCCGACAGCTACGACGCGGTCGTCCTCAGCGGCTCGGCCTATCGCATGCTCGGCTACATGAACGTCGGCAACCTCAACAAGAGGTGGGATTCGAAGACCTCCAACGGCACCGAATGGATGGCGAGCGACCCCGCGGTCGGCGAGGCGTTCCTCGCCGATCCGTACACGACGACCGTGCCCATGCAGCGCCTGTTCAGCCCCGGCGATCAGCTGCGGGTGCTCGGGCGGCCGGCGCGTGACATCCGTGCACCGCGGCCCGTGCTGATCCTCGTCGGCTCCGACGACCCGCTCGGCGGCCCGCGCAGCATCGAGAAGCTCGCCGACTCGTACCGCCATCGGTCGGGTCTGAGCGACGTGACCGCGATCGTCTACGAGGGCGCGCGGCACGAGATCTTCAACGAGCCGCTGCAGGGAGAGGTGCGCGACGACCTGCTCGCGTGGCTCGACGCCCGCATCGCCGTGCGCGACTGAGGGCGCGGCCGCAGACCTAGGCTGGGGTCATGCACGGAGAGTACAAGGTTCCGGGCGGCAAGCTCGTCGTCGTCGATCTCGAGGTCCATGACGGCCGCATCGCCGACTTCCACCTCGCCGGTGACTTCTTTCTCGAGCCCGACGACGCCCTGCAGCACATCGATGCCGCCGTCACCGGGCTGCCGGTGGAGACGGATGCCGCGGCCATCGCCGCCGCCGTGCGCGCCGCTCTTCCCGAGGGCGCTCAGCTGCTCGGCTTCACCCCCGAGTCGGTGGGCACGGCCGTGCGCCGCGCCCTCGTCACGGCACCGGGGTGGAAGGACTTCACGTGGGAGGTCGTGCACGAGAAGGCCGTCTCGCCGCGGATGAACCTCGCGCTCGACGAGGTGCTCACGGCGCGCGTCGGCGCGGGGCTTCGGAACCCGACGCTGCGCATCTGGGAGTGGGACGAGTCGGCCGTCGTGATCGGCTCGTTCCAGTCCTACCGCAACGAGGTCGACCCCGAGGGCGCGGCCCGGCACGGCTACGACGTCGTCCGTCGCATCTCGGGCGGCGGCGCGATGATGATGGGTGCGGGCTCGATCGTCACGTATTCGCTGTACGTACCGGCATCCCTCGTGGCCGGCATGACCTTCGCCGACTCGTACGCCTTCCTCGACGACTGGGTGCTGCAGGCGCTGCGCTCGCTCGGCATCGAGGCGACCTACCAGCCGCTCAACGACATCACCTCGCCGAAGGGCAAGATCGGCGGCGCCGCGCAGAAGCGTCTCGCGGCGGGCGGTGTGCTGCACCACGCGACGATGTCGTACGACATGGACGGACAGGTGATGACCGAGGTACTGCGCATCGGCCGCGAGAAGCTCAGCGACAAGGGCACCACGTCTGCCGCCAAGCGCGTCGACCCGCTGCGCAGCCAGACGGGCCTGCCCCGCGAGGCCATCATCGAGCGCCTGAAAGACACGTTCACGACGCTCTACGGCGCCGCCCCCGGGCAGATCTCGCCCGACGAGTACGCCGAGGCGGAGGCGCTCGTCGCCTCGAAGTTCGCCACCGACGCGTGGCTGCACCGCGTTCCGTGACCGGCGCCCCCGACCACGCGCCGGCCCCCGCCGTCCCCGATCCCGCCGCCCCCGCCGACCTCGTTCCCGGCCAGATCGACATCATCGAGGGTGACAATCTCGCGGTCGCCCGCACGCTGCCGAGCGGCGGGTTCACCCTGATCTACCTCGATCCGCCGTTCAACACGGGCCGCCGCCAGCACCGGTCGATCGAGCAGGCGGTCACGACCTCGGAGAATCGCCCCGAACAGGCCGCCGACGGCGGAGGATCGGCCGAAACCGAACCGGAACTCCGAGGTCATGAACGCGCGCCGGTCAAGGCCGGGTTCCGCGGCACGAGCTACGCGCGCCTGAGCGGTGACCTGCGCCGCTACGACGACCGGTGGGGCGACTACTGGGACTTCCTCGAGCCGCGGCTGCGCGAGGCGTGGCGACTGCTGGCCGACGACGGCACGCTCTACCTGCATCTCGACTACCGAGAGGCGCACTACGCCAAAGTGATGCTCGACGCCCTGTTCGGCCGCGAGTGCTTTCTCAACGAGCTCATCTGGGCCTACGACTACGGCGCCAAGTCGCGGCGACGCTGGCCGACCAAGCACGACACGATCCTCGTCTACGTGAAAGACCCGAAGGGGTACTACTTCGACTCCGAAGGCGTCGACCGCGAGCCCTACATGGCGCCGGGGCTCGTCACCCCCGAGAAGGCGGCGCGGGGAAAGCTGCCGACCGACGTGTGGTGGCACACGATCGTCCCCACGAGCGGGCGCGAGAAGACGGGCTACCCCACCCAGAAGCCCGAGGGTGTTCTGCGGCGCATCGTGCAGGCATCCAGCCGCCCCGGCGATCGCGTGCTCGACCTGTTCGCCGGCAGCGGCACGACCGGCGCCGTCGCCGCGGCGCTCGGCCGCGATGCCGTGCTCGTCGACGAGAATCCCGAGGCGATCGCGGTGATGCGGCGACGGATGCCCGCTGCGACCGTGCACTGAGCGCGGGCGTGTTGGGCCCGCGGTCGCGCGGGCTGTCGTGGCATCCGTGTCGCTAATCTTTACCGAAGAACGTTCGGTTTTCGGCTCAAGAACGCGAGCAGCGCCTCGTTGACCTCCGCGGCGTGCGTGCGCAGCAGCCCGTGCGGGGCGCCCGCGATCTCGACGTAGGTGAGCGGCGTCGAGGCGGGGACGAGGTTCTTGAACCGGCGCGCGGTCGCGTCGATCGGCAGGATGTTGTCGGCGGTGCCGTGCACGATGAGGGTCGGCACCGTGATCGCGGGGATGTCTCCGCGGAAGTCGGTCGGCCAGGTGAGGGGAGCGGCGGCGATGGCCGCGTTCCCGGCCTGGTTCGCGACCTGCACGCTCGCGTCGACGGCCTCTTGCGAGATGCGGTCGCCGAGCAGGTCGTCGAGGTTGTAGAAGCCGCGGAAGAACCCGGTGAGGAACGCGTACCGGTCTTTCGCCACGGCATCGGCTGTTCCGTCGAAGAAGGACTGGTCGCCGGCGCCGTCGGGGTTGTCGTCGGTGATCAGCAGGTACGGCTCGAGCGATCCGAAGAAGGCCGCCTTCGCGACGCGGTCCGAGCCGTAGCGGGAGAGGTAGCGCGCGATCTCGCCGGTGCCCATCGAGAAGCCGACGAGCACCGCATCGTGCAGATCGAGGTCGTCGATCAAGGCGTGCAGGTCGGCGGCGAACGTGTCGTAGTCCGAGCCGGTCGCCGTCTTCGAAGAGGCGCCGAACCCGCGCCGGTCGTACGCGATCACCCGAAAGCCGGCGTCGCGTAGGGCGCGGCTCTGCAGGTCCCACGACTCGCCGTTCAGCGGGAACCCGTGGATCAGCACGACGGGCTGGCCGTCTGACGGGCCCTGGTCGGTGTAGAAGATGTCGACGTCGGCCGAGTTCTCGGTCGCCACGGTGAGGTAGGCCACGGGGTTCCTTTCGGCGGGGCAGCCCGGTGCCGCCGCTCGCTTCGACGCTACGTGGCGGGCGGGTTGGATGCCAGGGGCTTGCGGCGCGGCGCTCACGTCGCCGCCGCGCGCCGCTAACATCTCACGTGAGTGAAAGAGGCAAGATGACCGAGACGACGAGGCCCGCGGTGCTGTTCGTGTGCGTGCACAACGCCGGCCGGTCGCAGATGGCCGCCGGGTACCTGCAGGCGCTCGCGGGTGATCGCATCGACGTGTTCTCGGCCGGGAGCGAACCCGGCGACCGGGTGAACCCGGCCGCGGTCGCGGTGATGGCCGAAGAGGGCATCGACCTCAGCGCGGCGACCCCGCTCGTGCTCACGGTCGACGCCGTGCGCCGTGCCGACGTCGTGATCACGATGGGCTGCGGCGATGCGTGCCCGATCTTTCCGGGCCGGCGCTACGAGGATTGGCCGCTCGACGACCCGGCCGGTCAGTCGGACGAGGCGGTGCGGGCGATCCGTGACGAGATCAAGGCGCGCGTCGAGACGCTCATCGCCGAGCTCGTCTGAGCCGGCTCGCCGTCACGGCCCGGACCCGCGCGCGGCCCGCCGTGCACGAAGCCCGCAGAATCGCACCAACTCCGCACCGAAACCCCGTGATCGGTGCGGAGTACGTGGCATCCTGCGGAGTTCGTTCGCCCGTCCGTTCGTCCGGGCTCCGGATGCCTGCCGCCGAGCGTCGAGCGCTGGATGCCTGCCGCGCCGGGTGCCGCCCCCGCCGTCGACGCTACGGGGCCGGCGGGGTGGATGCCAGGGGCTTGCGCCTGCCTCACGCCTCCGCCCACCCCGGGGCGTCGTCCCCATTCGGACAGTCGTCGTCCCACTCGGGGTGTGGTTTTGTCCCAGAAGGGGTTGCGTTCGGGGTTCCGAATCGACCGCTTATGGGACGAGGCATCCGGCACTGCGCCTGAGTTGACAGGGGCAGAGGTGACCCCGCGCGGGGACAGGTGTCCCGAGCGCCCGAGTTGGGCGAGTCCGCGCGCCGCCCCGCGTTCAGGCGTCCTCTTGAGCTCAGGCGTCGCGGCGGGCGCCGGCGGACGGGTGCACGGTGAAGACATGCGGCTTGGCGAACCCTGCCTCCGCGAACGCCGCCTCGACCGCGGCGGTCACGTCCGGCACGAGATCGCGGTCGACGAGCGCGATCGCGGAGCCGCCGAATCCGCCGCCGGTCATGCGGGCGCCGACGGCTCCCGCCGCGCGCGCCGTGTCGACGGCGAGGTCGAGCTCGGGGACCGAGATCTCGAAATCGTCGCGCATCGAGGCGTGCGAGGCATCCAGCAGTCCGCCGATCGCGCGAGGCCCCTCGGCGCGGAGCGTCCGCACCGCGTCCTGTACCCGTTCGTCCTCCGTGACGACGTGGCGGACGCGTCGGAAGGTGACGTCGTCCATGAGCTCCTGCGCGCGCGGCAGGTCGTCGGTCGTGAGGTCGCGCAGCGCCTCGACCCCCATGATCGCCGCACCCCGCTCACAGGCGGCGCGGCGCTCGCCGTACCCGCCCGTGGAGTGCGCGTGCGTCACGCGCGTGTCGATGACGAGGACCTCGAGGCCCGCCGGCGCGAAACCGAGCTCGACCACCTCGGCCTCGAGCGACCGGCAGTCGAGGAAGATCCCTGCGTCGCGCTCGCCGAGCATCGCGGCCATCTGGTCCATGATCCCGGTGGGGGCTCCGACGGCCTCGTTCTCGGCCCGCCGGCCCGCCCGCGCGAGCGCGACACGGCTCTCGTCGAGGTTCCAGATGTCGTTCAGCGCCGCGGCACTCGCGCCCTCGATCGCTGCCGACGACGAGAGACCTGCACCGACCGGCACGTCGGAGGCGACCGCGATGTCGATTCCGGGGAGGGATGCCGAGGCATCCGCCCCGCCGCCGTCGCGGGCACCCCGCGCGTGCTGCAGCGCCCACGCGACCCCCAGCGGATAGCGCGCCCACTCGACGACCTCGTCGCGGCGGTCGGGGAAGAGCGTGTCGAGATCGGCGAGGGCGACCTCGACCGGTACCTCGTCGAAGGTCGAGACGACCCGGATGCGCCCGTCGTCGCGCGTGCCGACCGCGACGACCGTGCGGAAGTCGATCGCGAACGGGAACACGAACCCGTCGTTGTAGTCGGTGTGCTCGCCGATGAGATTCACGCGCCCCGGTGCCGACCAGAGGCCCACGGGATCGTGACCGGTCAGGTCGGCGAAGAGGCGGCGGGCGTTCGCATCGGTCGTCACAGCTGCACTCCTTCGACGGCTTCGCGGAGCCGGTCTGCGGCGGGTTCGGGGGGCACGTCGCCGATCCAGGCGCCCATGGCGGCCTCCGACCCGGCGAGGTATTTCAGTCTGTCGGCGGCGCGTCGCGGGCTCGTGATCTGCAGATTGAGGCGGACGGCATGCCGCCCGACGTGCACGGGCGCCTGGTGCCAGGCGGCGATGTACGGCGTGGGCGTGTCGTACAGGGCGTCGACGCCGCGCAGTAGGCGCAGGTAGAACGGTGCGAGCTCATCGCGTTCGGCATCCGTCAGCCCGGCGAAGTCGGCGACGTGACGGTGGGGCAGCACGTGCAGCTCGATCGGCCAACGGGCGGCGAACGGCACGAACGCCGTGAAGTGCTCGCCGCGCGCGACGACCCGGGGACCGTTCTGCTCGAACTCGAGGATGCGCGCGAAGAGGTCCGGAGCGGTGCGGTCGATCGAATCGAGCAGGCGCTGGGTGCGCGGTGTGATGTACGGGTAGGCGTAGATCTGGCCGTGCGGGTGGTGCAGGGTCACCCCGATCGCCTCACCCCGGTTCTCGAACGGGAAGACCTGCTGGATGCCGGGGAGCTCCGACAGCGCGGCGGTGCGGTCGGCCCACGCCTCGATCACGGTGCGGGCGCGGGTGACCGTCTGCGTGCCGAACGAGCCGGTGCGCTCGGGGGAGAAGCACACGACCTCGCAGCGGCCGACGCTCGTGCGGGTGCGCCCGAGCCCGAGGTGCGCCAGATCGTCGAGCCCGCGCGGAGGGTCGGCGGCGGCGGGGGCGTCGCCGGTCGCCTCGGCGAGGCCGGGCCCGAACGAGGGCGAGCGGTTCTCGAATACGGCGACGTCGTACGCCGAGGGGATCTCCGACGGGTTCGTCGGGGTCTGCGGGGCGAGCGGGTCGAGTTCGGCGGGCGGCAGGAACGCGCGGTTCTGCCGGGCGGCGGCGACCGAGACCCAGTCTCCGGTGAGCACGTCCTGCCGCATGGTGGCGGTGTCGGGCCGGGGGTCGAGGATGCGCGCGTCGACGCTACGCTCGGGCCCGAGAGTCGTGTCCGGGTCGTCGAAGTAGATGAGCTCGCGCCCGTCGGCGAGGTGGGTCGGCCGCTTGACGACGCCGGCGCCGAGGGTCTGCGCGGGCGTCTCTGTTCGCAACCTCGGAGTTTCCACGATGACACGCTACCGGCGAGGCGTGTTATCGTCAACATCGACGGATTGTCCGATGTTGTGAACGCGCCCGCCGCGTGGGCGGCTCGCGGGGGCCGAACGGTGCGGGAGGGTGGACGAATGCAGCGCAGGGTGTCGATGGTCGATGTGGCGGCCGCGGCCGGGGTATCGGGGCAGACCGTGTCGCGCGTGGTCAACGGCAGTCCCCGGGTCGACCCCGCCACGCGCGCCCGGGTCGAGGCGGCGATGGAACGGCTCGGCTATCGGATGCACCGCGCGGCGCGGGCGCTGCGCACCGGCCGCACCGAGACGATCGGGCTCATGGTGTCGTCGCTCGCGACCGTCGGCAACTCGCGCATGCTGCAGGCGATCGCCGACGCGGCCGCCGCGCGCGGCTACGCGCTGACGGTCGTGACGGCCTCTAGCGCCGACGCGGTCGCCGACGGGTTCGCTCGGCTGCACGACCAGGGAATCGACGGGGCCATCATCCTCAACGAGGCCACCGCCGTCGCTGAGGGCCTCGCCCGCCCCGAGGGTCTCGCTCTCGTCGTGGTCGACGCGGCGCACCCGCTCGCCGGATCGGGCATCGCCTCGGTGCGCACCGATCACGCCGTCGGCGCGCGCGCCGCGACGGAGCATCTGCTCGCGCGGGTCGGCCCCGGCGGCGGTACCGTCCATCACCTCGCGGGGCCCACGGACTCCTTCGCCGCGGCAGAGCGCGAGCGCGGCTGGCGTGAGGCGCTCGTCGCCGCGGGACGCGCCGTGCCCGAGCCGGCTCGCGGGGACTGGACGGCGGCGTCGGGTCACTCCGCTCTCGAGCGCATTCTCGACGGCGCGTGGGGCGGCGACGCGGTGACGGCGCTGTTCGCCGCCAACGACCAGATGGCGCTCGGCGCCCTGCGCGCTCTCGCAGATCGCGGGCGCCGTGTTCCCGACGACGTCGCCGTGGTGGGGTTCGACGACATCGCCGATGCCGCCGACTATCGCCCGCCGCTGTCGACCATCCGGCAGGATTTCGATCAGCTCGGCGAGCGGGCGCTCACCACTCTGGCAGCCCTCATCGCCGGTGACGAAGCGGCCGGCGTCGTTCTCGAACCGCAGCTCGTCGTCCGCCAGAGCTCCGCGGGGTGAGGCGGGACAGAGCGTGGGACAGAGCTCGGGTCGGTCGAGAGAGGGATGCCTCGATGCGTTGCCTCAGGACTTCTCCCAATACGACGCGGCCACGAGCGAGTCGAAGAAGTCGAGCATGAGGTTCGGGATGTCGCCCATCGGCGTCGAGAACGTGGCGACGACGAGTTGCTTCGAATCGGGGACCGTGTACCAGTAGTCCGCCGTGAGCGTGCGTACGTGCGCGGCGGGCTGCTCCGGCAGTTCCT
Source organism: Microbacterium paulum (assembly GCF_015707995.1). GTDB lineage: Bacteria > Actinomycetota > Actinomycetes > Actinomycetales > Microbacteriaceae > Microbacterium > Microbacterium paulum. The sequence continues at coordinate 20,779 of NZ_JAAGRY010000010.1, read as the reverse complement.
GCCCGTCGAGGTGGTGCAGTCGCAGGATCTCGGATCCCGCTGTCGACGACGTGCGGGCCGTGTCGAGGTGCCCCATGCCGATCTGCGCGAAGGACTTCTGCAGCGCGCCCATGACGGTCTCGGCCTCGGTGCCCACGGCGGGGCTCATGTGCATGCCGTATCGTCGCGTCGATGTCGCGCCTGCCGATGACGGATGCCACGAACTCCGACACCAGGGCGGTGCTGTCGAGCTGATTCAAAAGCACGGGGTGCCACGACCCCATCAGCCGGAAGCGCAGGGGCGGGGTCTCGGCGCGAACGGTCACTCGCCGGTGCCGAGGGTGTCGTCGAGCATCTCGCGAGGAACGCTGATGCCCGCCCCGACCTTGCTGTAGCGCAGGCCGAGCCCGTCCGCCGCGGTGGTCAGGTCGAAGGACGATCCGCCCTCGTCCGTCGCGAACACGTCGACGTGCCCGGGATCGAGGTCGCCCGCGTGGCGCGCGGCTTTCAACACGTTGCCGAGCTCGTCGGAGGTGACGGGCTCGGATCCCGACAGAACGATGTCGAGCGTCCAGCCCCACGACAGTCCGTCGACGCTCTTCTCTGCGGAGACGCTGACCACCCGCTGGTCCGCGGAGATGACCGCTTCGCCGACCTGTGACACGTGTTCCTCCTCGGTCCCCTGTGACGGTGCGCACGCCGCGCACAGTATGGCGACGGCGACGACGATGCCCGCGAGGGCGAATCTTCTGCGCGGGTTCACTCGTGCCATGCTTAGTACTCCGTCTGGGTGTAGCTGTCTTCGGTGTCGAAGAACCGGTCGAGGTCATGGACGTCGCCGAGGTCCTGCAGATGCTCTTCGAGAGTGATGCTGTACTGGGCCGCGTTGTGGATCTGCGACACGTCGGTCGGGTCGCCCGGAGCCGTGTCCGTGATCGTCTGCCAATTGTCTCGCTGCGGCGGGGCGGTGAAGAAATCGAGCGTCGGCACGGGATCGCCCTCGTGCTGCACGGAGATGACGCGGGTCGAGTCGGGGATCGGCATGTTGTCGATCGGTGCGCCGCAGACGACGATCGCGTCGAAGTTGTACCGATCCGAGCGATTCGCTGCGAGGTGCCCCGCGAGAATCCCTCCCTGACTGAATCCGACCAGCATGACCGGGTCACCGTTGGGGCCGCCACGCACCCCCGCCTTATCCATCGCTTCGAGGACGGCGCGCGTACTGCGTTCGCAGGCTCGGGAAGAGAACGAGCGCCATGTTGCTGTCCACATCGTTGACGGCGCCGGAGTCCTGCATCGCAGAGAACAGAGAGAGGTCCTCGTCGGACATGAACGGGGCCAGCGCCTGCCAGTCCTGCGTGCTCGGCAGCACGATGCGCCAAGACACGGTTCCGTCGGCCCCGATGATCTTCTCGATCTTGACGACGCTCTGGTCGGCGCCGCCCTCCTTGTCGACGAACCCGGCTTCGCCGAAGACGTCCTCCAGTCCGTCCGTGGTGCCGCCGTCGCGCTTCGGTTCGTACGGCTTCACGGTCGGCGTCTGCTTGCCGACATCACTCCACACGCGCACCAGCACCAGGGAGCCCACGATGAGCACGAACGCCGCGCCCGCGAGCAGCAAGAGGGGGATGATCAGCTCCGGGGCCAGGACCAGTGCCGCGATCAGGGCCACCGCGGCCACGAGGGCCACCACGACCAGGAGCACCACCAGCAGCACCGTCAAGACCGTGGCGATGACGTCGACGAGGATCGAGACGAGGTCGGCGAAGAACTCGCTGACCCACGTGCCGATCGCGCTGAAGACGTCGCCGACACCCTCCCAGAAAGCGTTCCACCTGTCCCCGAACGAGTCGGACCCCTCGTCGATGACCGTTTCGATCGCCGCGATCGCGCGGTCTGCAGCTGCGCGGATGTCGTCGCGGGCGCGGGAGAGGGTTCTGCGGGCGTCGACGATCTCTTGATTCGCTTGGCCGAGGCGCCGGTTCAGCGTCCAGTACTCGTCGCGGAGCGCGTCGGTGGAATCCCCCATCGCTTCCGCCTGGGTGGTCTTGTTCTGGTTGTCCCAGAGATCCGATTGGATGCTGTAGGTGCGGCTAGAAGTCCGCACGCGAGATCGCCTCGCGTGCGGTCGCCTGGATGGGGGCGAGTTCGACGGCGAAGGTCTGCAGGGCGGCCGCTGTGCCGCGGTATCGCTTCTCGGCCGCGCTGAGCGATGAACGCGTCGTGTCGGCCGTCGTCGTGATGGCATCGATCGCGTCGCTCTTCTGCCCGTCGATAAGCGAGACCATCGCCTGTGTCGCGCGCGCGATCGCATCGGCGGCTTTGTCGAGGTCGGTCGCGCGCGCGCCCAGCTGGTCGGGTCGCCCGTCGAACAGGTCGGCGTAGTCGGCTTCGAGAAGACTCACTTCGGAGCCTCGTCGATCGCTGCCTCGACGGCCGCCTGCGAGAGCGAATCGGCGAGCTCGACGTCGAGGTGGGTCATGACATCCATGACGGTGCTGATCGAGTCGCGCACGAAGGCCAGTTGCTCTTCCAGCGTCTCGCGGTGGATGTCCCAGTTGTCGGCGAAGTCGCGCACCTTGCTCGCGAGGCGGCTCTCATGGGGAGAACTACCCATACGGGGATCGGGGCGGTGCGTGAGGGTCAGCCCCTGGAGATCGGTCCGGGCTCGCTCGTGGGCGCGGCCCTTCGCGCCTCCCATCCGGTGCGGACCATCTCGTCGACCGTGTACCGGTTTCGCCAGTCGAGATCGCGCGCGGCGAGCTCGCCGGTCGCGACGATGCGGTCGGGGTCGCCGGGTCGGCGCGGCCCGATGACGGGGGCGAACGGGATGCCGGTGACCCGCGCCATGGCATCCATGATCTCCCTCACACTGAGACCGTTCTGCGAGCCGAGGTTGTAGGCCGGCTCGATCGGCGCACCCGACTCGAGCCGCTGCGCGGCGACGACGTGCGCCGCGGCGATGTCGCCGACGTGCACGTAGTCGCGCACGTTCGTGCCGTCGGGGGTGTCGTAGTCGTCGCCGTTGATCTGCGGGGTCTCGCCGGCGAGCAGCTTCTCGAACACGATCGGGAAGAGGTTGTGCGGGCTCGTGTCGTACACGGCCGGGTCGGCGGAGCCGACGACGTTGAAGTAGCGCAGCGACGTGTGGCGCAGCGGGTGCTCATCGGATGCCGTGGCGACGCCCTGGTCGCGCAGCAGCCACTCGCCGATGAGCTTCGATTCGCCGTACGGCGAGGTGGGCCGCTTGGGAAGGTCTTCCGTCACGAGGGGAACCTCGGGGGTGCCGAACACGGCGGCGCTCGAGGAGAACACGACGTTGTGCACCCCGGCATCCGCCATCGCGGCGAGCACGACGCGCGTGCCCTCGACGTTCTGCTCGTACGTGTGCAGCGGGCGCTGCACCGACACGCCCGCGTACTTGAAGCCGGCGACGTGGATGACGCCCGTCACCGCGTGCTCGCGCATCGTGGCGACCAGCAGGTCGCGGTCGAGGATCGTGCCCTGCACGAACGGAACCCCGTCCGGGACGAACGCGGCATGCCCGCTCGACAGATCGTCGACCACGACGGGCGCGATGCCCGCCGCCTGCAGTGCGCGCACCACGTGCGCTCCGATGTATCCGGCTCCTCCGGTGACCAACCACGTCGTCATGCCATCCATCCTGCCCGATGTGCACGGTCACTCCTCGCCAAGCGCGCGACGCCTACGCCGCACGAGAAACCATCCCCGCGTCGAGAAACCACGTCGCGCGTGGTTTCTCGGGCTATGGATGGTTTCTCGACGATGAGGCGCGGCGCGGCGCGCGGCGCGCCCTACGCCCCGCCCAGCGCCTCCGCCACGACGGCGCGGGCCTCGGCCTGCACCTCGCGCAGGTGCTCCTCGCCCCGCAGCGATTCGGCGTACAGCTTGTACACGTCCTCGGTGCCCGAGGGGCGCGCGGCGAACCAGGCGTGCTCGGTCTGGACCTTCAGTCCGCCGATCGGCGCGCCGTTGCCGGGCGCGTGCGACAGCTTCGCCGTGATCGGCTCGCCGGCCAGCTCCGTCGCCGTCACGGCATCCGGCGACAGCTTCGCGAGCGCCGCCTTCTGCGCGGGCGTGGCCGGCGCGTCCACGCGCTGATACGCGGATGCCCCGAACTCCGCCTCGAGCTCCGCGTAGCGCTGCGACGGGGTCTTGCCCGTGACGGCGAGGATTTCCGAGGCGAGCAGGCAGAGCAGGATGCCGTCCTTGTCGGTCGTCCAGACGTCGCCGTCGAAACGCAGGAACGACGCTCCGGCGGACTCCTCGCCGCCGAAGGCGACCGAGCCGTCGAGCAGGCCGGGCACGAACCACTTGAAACCGACGGGGACCTCGTACAGGGTCCGGCCGATCGAGGCGACCACCCGGTCGATGATCATCGACGACACGAGGGTCTTGCCCACGGCGGCATCCGCCGGCCACCCCTGGCGGTTCCGGAACAGGTAGTCGATCGCGACGGCGAGATAGTGGTTCGGGTTCATCAGACCGGCATCCGGCGTGACGATGCCGTGCCGGTCGGCGTCGGCGTCGTTGCCGGTGAGGATGTCGTAGTCGTGGCGACGCGCCACGAGAGCCGCCATCGCGTAGGGCGACGAGGGATCCATCCGGATCTTCTCGTCCCAGTCGAGCGTCATGAACCGCCAGGTCGGGTCGACCTCGGGGTTCACCACCGTGAGGTCGAGTCCGTAGCGCTCGCCGATGAGGGCCCAGTACTCCACCGACGCTCCGCCGAGCGGGTCGGCGCCGATCCGGATGCCGGCCTTCTTGATCGCGGCGACGTCGATGATGTTCTCGAGGTCGGCGACGTACCCCTCGCGGAAGTCGTACGTCCCGAGCGCATCGGTGTCGATGTCGGCGTAGCGCGTGCGCGTGACGCCCTCGAGCCCCGCCGCGATGAGTGCGTTCGCGCGGTCGGCGATCCATCCCGTCGCGTCGGTGTCGGCGGGGCCGCCGTGCGGCGGGTTGTACTTGAAGCCGCCGTCGCGGGGCGGGTTGTGCGACGGGGTCACGACGATGCCGTCGGCGCGGCCGGCGTCGTCGGCGGCGCGCCCCTTGTTGTAGGTCAAGATCGCGTGGCTGAGCGCGGGGGTCGGCACCCAGGCATCCCGCGAATCGACGCGCACGTCGACGCCGTTCGCGACGAGCACCTCGATCGCGCTGCGCTCGGCGGGGCGCGAGAGCCCGTGGGTGTCGCGCCCGAGGAACAGCGGACCGGTGATGCCCTGCGCCGCGCGGTAGTCCACGATCGCCTGGGTGGTGGCGAGGATGTGGTCTTCGTTGAAGCTCGTCGACAGCGACGAGCCGCGGTGGCCGCTCGTGCCGAACGCGACGCGCTGCTCGGGCACCGAGGCATCGGGCTTGCGATCGTAATACGCGGCGATCAGCTCGTCGATGTCGATGAGGTCGGATGCTTCGGCTGGCTGTCCTGCGCGGCTCATGGGTTCAGTCTGGCACTGCCACGCGCATCTCGCGTGAGAATGCGCGGTGTGATCCGTGACCGCTCAGCGGCGGTGCAGCACCGCGGTGGCCGTGCCGCCGGCCACCGACGACCCGATCGTCAGGGTATCGCCCGCGCAGGTGTACGACGCGTCGGTCAGCGGCGCGCCCGCGATCTCTTGCGCGACCTCTCCCGGGTCGGTGTCGGCGCCGTCGATCGTGGCGCTCACGACGAGTCCGTCGGTGACCGACGACGTCGCGGAGATGCGGTCGCCGGTCGCCGTGTAGGTGCCGTCGACCCGGCCTCCGACTGAGACCACGATCGTCGTGCCCGCGACCTCGGCGTTGACCTGCGCGTCGGGGGCCCACGAGAACGCGCCCTCCGGGGTCAGCGTCAGCGACGCCGAACCCTGCGGCGTGAACGCGATACCGGCGCCCTGCAGCAGACCGTTGACGTCGGAGTAGTACGACTCGAGCGCGCCCTGATCCATCGTCCAGTCACCGGCGAGGCACGCGCTCGCGTCGGCGCTCGGGCTCGACGACGGGGCGGTGGATGCCGAGGCGCTCGCCGTCGCCGTCGGCGCCGCCGTTCCCGTCGAGGTGCTGCCGCTCGGGCTCGGCTGCGCGCCCTCGGGTGCGCACGCGACGAGGGTCACGGCTAGTGCGGCGGCGAAGACGGCGGTCACGGCGGGGGCGATCGTGCGGCGGCTCATGTCGTCCAGGGTACGGGCCGCGGGCGCCGTGGCCGGCAGCCCGGCCCGCGCGGTGCCCATCGCACTAGGCTGTCGGCGTGACCCCCGCGCCCGACCGCTCCGCCTCTGCGAGCCCCGCTGCGACCGATGCCCCGGCCTCGGCGCCGACCCGACGCACCTACAGCTACCTGGGCCCCGCGGGAACCTTCACCGAGGCCGCGCTCAGACAGGTTCCCGAGGCGCGCGACCAGATCTGGCGGCCGGTGCGCAATGTCGGCGAGGCGCTCGCCGATGTCACCTCGGGCCGGTCCGACGCTGCGATGATCGCGATCGAGAACTCGGTCGACGGCGGGGTGTCGACCGCGCAAGACGCACTGGCGACCGTGCCGGGCCTTCGGATCGTGGGGGAGTACCTGGTTCCGGTGAACTTCGTGCTCGTCGCCCGCCCGGGCGTGTGCCTCGAAGACGTCAGGCTCGTCGCCGCGCATCCGGTCGCCTACGCCCAGTGCCTGCAGTGGCTGACCAAGAACCTGCCCGAGCACGCGCACCTCCCTGCCGCGTCGAACGTCGCGTCGGCGGTCGGGATCGTCGACGGGGTGAGCGATGCGGATGCCGCGATCGCGCCCCCTGGCATCCTCGAGCACTACGACCTCGAGCTTCTCGCCGAGTCGATCGGCGACAACCCGAACGCCGTCACGCGGTTCGTGCTGGTGAGCCGCACGGTCGCGGCGCCGGCACCCACCGGCGCCGACAAGACGTCGCTGATCGTCGAGCTGCCCGTGGAGTACCCGGGCGCCCTGCTCGAGCTGCTCGAGCAGTTCGCGACGCGGGGCATCAACCTGTCGCTGCTCGCGTCGCGCCCGATCGGCGATGCTCTCGGCCGGTATCGATTCGTGATCGACGCCGACGGCCACGTGCACGACGAGCGCATGGCCGATGCGTTGCTGGGCCTTCGCCGTTTCAGCCCGAAGGTCGTCTATCTGGGCTCGTATCCGCGCGCCGACCGCGCGATCGTGCACTACCCCGATCGTTACTCCGACGACGTCTTCATCGAGGCGCGCGATTGGTTGCGCGGCCTCATCTCGGGCGAACCCGACGCCTGACGCCCGCCCGCTCGCGTCCTGCCCGCGAGTCACCACCGCTTTCGCGAATCACCACCCGATTCGCGCAGATCTCGTGGTGATTCGGCGACGGGGTGGTGATTCGCGGAGGGCGGGCTCAGGCCGCCAGCAGTTCGAGCGTGCGGGCCCGGCCGGTCGCGGCATCCATCGGCTCTGCGTCGTAGGCGGCGGCGACGGGCGAGATCATGACCTCGTCGACGCCGTGCGCGGCGGCGAAGGCGGTGACAGCCGCGCGGGTCTCGTCGCCCGTGCCGACGAACCAGCGACGGCGCAGGGCGTCGATCAGCGGCGCGGCGAGGTGGTCGGATGCCTCGGCACGCGCCGCCTGCTCGACGGTCTCGAGCGCGACGAGCGGGCGCCCGCCGCGCAGTCGCGCCATCATGCGCGCCTGCGGCAGCATGCGCTCGTCGGCTTCGGCCGCGGTGTCGGCGGCGACGGCGTTCGCGGTGAGGAAGGTGCGCGGCGCGTCGAGGTGAGCGGATGCCTGGAAGTTCTGCCGGTACAGGTCGAGCGCGCGGTCGAGGCCATCGCCCGAGAAGTGGTTCGCGAAGACGTAGGGCAGGCCGAAGGCCGCGGCGAGCTGCGCCGAGTAGTCCGACGAGCCGAGCAGCCACAGTTCGGGGGAGCCGGTCGCGGCGGGGGTCGCGTGCACGCCGTAGTGGTCCTCGCCGTCCGGGCGCCCGGCGAGGCGGTAGCCCGCACCCTCGGGGGAGGTGAGGGCGAGGATGTCGCGGATGTGGTCGGGGAACCGGTCGACGTCGCTCGTCGTGCCCGACATGCGCAGCAGCTGCGTGATGACCGGGTCGCTGCCGGGGGCGCGTCCGATGCCGAGGTCGATCCGTCCCGGCGCGATCGCCTCGAGCGCCGCGAACTGCTCGGCGACCACGAGCGGCGCGTGGTTCGGCAGCATGACGCCGCCCGATCCGACGCGGATGCGTGACGTGCGCGCCGCCGCGGCCGCCGCGAGCACGGGCGGCGTCGTCGAGGCGACGGCGGGCATGTTGTGATGCTCGGCGAACCAGTAGCGCGCGTATCCCAGCTCGTCGGCGCGCGCGGCGAGCCCGAGCGAGGCGGCGACGGCCTGCGCACTGGTCTGGCCGGTGCGGACGGGAACGAGATCGAGGACAGAAAGCGCGGGAGTCATCCCTCACCACAACCCCACCCTCGCTCCCCGCATTCCCCGCCCTCCTCGCCCCATCCCGCCCCACCTGATGCCGAGCCGCCACGTTCTGTGCGAGCCGCTATATTTCGGCGCGCCAAAACGTAGCGGCTCGGCCGAAACGTAGCGGCTCGCGCACCAGGGGGAGGGGGGAGGGGAGGCGGGTCAGGCGCGCTTGACGGCGTCGTAGGCGGCGAGGGCGGCCTTGCGCGAAGCGGCGAGGTCGACGATCGGGGGGCGCGCCGTGGCATCCGGGGCCCATTCGCGCACGTAGCGGCCGTCGGGGTCGAACTTCTTCGCCTGCAGTTCGGGGTTGAAGATGCGGAAGTACGGCGCGGCGTCGGCGCCCGAGCCCGCGACCCACTGCCAGTTGAACGGGTTGTTCGCGGCGTCGGCGTCGACGAGCGTGTCCCAGAACCACTCCTCGCCGTGCCGCCAGTCGATCAGCAGGTTTTTGACCAGAAAGGATGCCACGACCATCCGCACCCGGTTGTGCATGAACCCCGTGGTCCAGAGCTCCCGCATGCCGGCGTCGACGAGGGGGATGCCGGTCTCGCCGTGCTGCCACGCGCGCAGCATCGTCGGCCGCAGCCGCGGCCAGGGGAACGCGTCGAACGCCGACCGCAGGTTCTTCGTCGCGAGGTCGGGAAAGTGGAAGAGCGTGTGCCAGGCGAACTCGCGCCAGCCGAGCTCCGAGAGAAAGCCCCCGACCGGGGCATCCGACGACACCGCGGCGTGCCACACCTCATAGGGGCTGATCTCTCCCCAGCGAAGCCGGGGGGACAGCAGCGAGGTCGCACCCGCGGCGGGCTCGTCTCGGGCGCGGTCGTAGCCGGCGGCATCGTCCGCGAGGAACTCCCGCAGCCGTGCCTTCGCCGCGCGCTCGCCGGGTTCCCACCGCTCGCGCAAGCCTCCCGCCCAATCGGGAGAGGTCGGCAGCAGCTCCCACTCGGCGAGGTCGTCGGATGCCGGGTGGCGGCCCGGCCCGCGCAGCTCGCGCGGCTCGGGGAGCGGTGCGCGCGGGGCGGGCAGCTGCCGGCAAGCGTTCCAGAATGGGGTGAAGACGCCGTACGGGGTGCCGGCGCCCGTGCGCACGGTCCACGGTTCGTAGAGCAGCGACCCGGCGAACGACGCCACCTCGACGCCGTCACCGCGCAGCCCGTCTTTGATGCCGGCGTCGATCTCGCGTTCGGGTCCGCCGTAGCGCCGGTTCCAGAACACCGCCCCCGCGCCGGTCTCGCCCACGAGCGCGGGCAGCACATCGGATGCCGCGCCGCGGCGCAGCACGAGCACCGAGCCCTTCTCGCGCAGGCGCTCGTCGAGCTCGCTGAGCGAGTGGTGCAGCCACCACCGCGCCGCGCCCCCGAGTGGCCGCACGCCGGGGGATGCCTCGTCGAGCACATACACGCCGATCACCGGCTCGTCGCGGTCGGCGGCGGCGCGCAGCGCGGGGTTGTCGGCCAGGCGCAGGTCGTCGCGGAACCAGACGAGCGAGGGCGAGGTCATGGCATCCATCGTGCCGGGCGCCCGCGACCCGGCGAACCCCCTTGACGGCGCCCTGCCGGGGCCTCAGAGGTTCGGCGAGACGTGCCCCTTCGGCACGGTGAGTCGCAGTGCGCCCTCTTCGATCCGCACGCTGACGGCGGTCGCCTCGCCGAATTCGTCGCCGTCGAGCTGCACGGGGTGCGCTTCCGACGCCGCCAGCTCGATGCCGGGGCCCTTCGCGTAGCGGACCGAGTTGTCCTTCGTGCGCAGGCGCAGGATGCGGCGCCCCGCGCGGAAGCGTCGCAGCACGCTGTTGTCCCACGCCACGCGCCGCCACACGGCGAGCCATCCGAGTGCCGTCTTCGGCTGGAAGATGACGATGTCGAGGTCTCCGTCGGTGATGGATGCCTCGGGGATCAGCTCGAGCCCCGCCGGGAGCGACCCGCAGTTGGCGAACAGCACGCTCTGCACGTCGGCGCGGTGCATGCGGTGGCCGAGCACCTGGTACATCACGGGGAAGGGCTTGGCCCGCACGAGCGACTTGGCCGCGCCGTCGACGTAGGCCACCCAGCCGACGCGCTTCTTGAGATCGCCCGAGGTGTTGGCGATCATCGCCGCGTCGAGGCCCATGCCGCCCATGACGACGAAGGCATGCTCCTCATGGTCGCCGTCCGGGCGGGTGAGCCTCGCGTACCCGACGTCGATCGCGTGCACGTCGCCGTCGAAGGCGGCCGCGACCATCACGGCCGGTTCGGCGAGGGGCAGGTCGAGGTTCCGTGCGAGGAGATTGCCCGTGCCGCTCGGCACGATCGCGAGCGGCACGTGCGAGTCGGCCATCGCCTGGCTCACGGCCCGCACGGTGCCGTCGCCGCCCGCGACGAGCACGACCGAGGCGCCGGCATCCAGCGCTTCGCGCGTCACGCCGTCGCCGAGGTCGTCGACGCTCGTCTCGTAGAAGAGGGGCTCGCCCCACCCTGCGGCGCTCGCGTGATCGGCGACGAGGGCCCGCAACTGGTCGGCGTCGACCTTCGTCGGGTTGTAGACGAGTGCCGCACGACGCTCGGGTGCGGGGGCGTCTGTCATGAGCCAAAGCCTAGACTGATCGGGTGATCGATCTGGCTCTGCTCCGCGACAACCCTGACCTCGTCACGCGCTCGCAGGTGGCGCGCGGGGAATCGCCCGACACGGTCGATGCCGCCCTCGAGGCCGATCGTGCGCGCCGCGCCGCGATCACCGCCTTCGAGCAGCTGCGCGCCGAGCAGAACGCACACGGCAAGACCGTGGCCCAGGCATCCAAAGAAGACAAGCCCGCTCTCGTCGCGCAGGCGAAAGACCTGAGCGACCGCGTGAAGGCCGCCCAGGCTGCCGTCACCGACGCCGAGGCGGCGGCCGACGAGGCGCTCTCGCGCATCGAGAACATCGTGATCGACGGCGTTCCCGCCGGCGGCGAAGAAGACTTCGTCACGCTTCGCACCCACGGCGAACCGCGGGCGTTCGACTTCGAACCGCTCGACCATCTCGCCCTCGGCGAGAAGCTCGGCGCGATCGACATGGAGCGCGGCACCAAGGTGTCGGGCTCGCGCTTCTACTTCCTCACCGGCATCGGTGCGCGCCTCGAGTACGCGCTCATGTCGCTCGCGCTGCAGCGGGCGGTCGACGCCGGGTTCATCCCGATGATCCCGCCCACGCTCGTGCGGCCCGAGGTCATGCGCGGCACCGGGTTCCTCGGGCAGCACGCCGACGAGGTCTACAAGCTCGAGGCCGACGACCTCTACCTCGTCGGCACGAGCGAAGTGCCCCTGGCCGGCTATCACATGGGCGAGATCATCGACCTGGCATCCGGAGCCAAGCGCTACGCGGGCTGGTCGACCTGCTACCGCCGCGAAGCGGGGTCGTACGGAAAAGACACCCGCGGCATCATCCGCGTGCACCAGTTCAACAAGCTCGAGATGTTCGTCTACACGACCCCTGAGGATGCCGAGGCCGAGCACCTGCGCCTCGTCGCGCTGCAGGAGCAGATGCTGCAGGACCTCGGCCTGAGCTACCGCGTGATCGACGTCGCGGCGGGAGATCTCGGCTCGTCGGCGGCGCGCAAATACGACGTCGAGGCGTGGGTGCCGACGCAGGGTGCCTATCGCGAGCTGACCTCGACCTCGAACTGCACCACGTATCAGGCCCGCCGCCTCGACGTGCGCTACCGCCCGGTGACCGAGGGGGCGGGTCCCGGCAAGCCGGCGCCCGTCGCGACCCTCAACGGCACGCTCGCGACGACGCGGTGGATCGTCGCGCTGCTCGAGACGCACCAGCAGGCCGACGGCTCGGTCGTGATCCCCGAGGTGCTGCGGCCCTACCTCGGCGGGCTCGAGGTCGCGGAGCCCATCGCATGACGGCGCCCGGGGTGGGCGACGCCGAGGCTTCGGAGCGGCTCCCCGCGACCGGATCGGTCGACGTCGTGGCGCCCCGTCAGGCGGCGCGGCTCGTCGAAGAGATCGCCGAAGACGCCGAGAACCCCGCTGTCGCGACCGAACCCCTGCTCATCGCGCTCGACGTCGACGGCACCGTGCTGCTCGAAGACGAGACCCTGAGCCCGGGCGTCGTCGAGGCGATCGCGCACGCGCACCGCGCCGGCCATGAGGTGATGCTGGCGACCGGCAGGTCGTGGGAGGGAACCCGAGGTATCCAGCACGTCCTCGAACTCGCACCCGAATATGCGGTGTGCTCGAACGGTGCCGTCATCATGAAGCGGGTGTCGGGCGATCTCGGCGAAGAGAGCGTTTACGAGCGCTTCCACATCGAGACCTTCGACCCGGCTGAGGTGCTGCAACTTCTGCGCGAGCACCTTCCCGACGCGAAGTACATGGTCGAACTCGCCGACGGCGCGCGGCTCTACACCGAGCCGATGGACGACTGGAACCTGGTGCGCGCGCGGCGCGTCTCGTTCGACGAGCTCTCGGCCCAACCGGTGTGCCGCGTCGTGGTGGTCTCGCCCGACGAGACCGACGGCGACTTCCTCTCGCTCGTCGAGCGGATCGGGCTCACCAAGGTGTCGTACGCCGTCGGCTGGTCGGCGTGGCTCGACATCGCGCCGCAGGGCGTCGACAAGTCGACCGCGCTCGAGCGGGTGCGCACGTGGCTCGGCATCGAGCCCGATCGGGTGCTCGTGATGGGCGACGGGCGTAACGACGTCGAGATGTTCCGGTGGGCGCAGGCGCACGGCGGGCGAGCCGTGGCGATGGGTCAGGGCCCCGACGAGGTGCGCCGCGAGGCGGGCGAGACCACGGCATCCGTGCACTCCGGCGGCGTCGCCGATGTGCTCCGCGCGCTCTGATCGCCCGTTCAGGGGCCGCTCAGGCGCGCACGGGAAGATGAAGAGTCGGCTCTACTAGACTTTTCCTGCTGTACGGGAGGGTTGTCCGAGCGGCCGATGGACCTGGTCTTGAAAACCAGTGGGCAGCAATGTCCCGTGGGTTCGAATCCCACACCCTCCGCTTGAACCCGGGGCCGCGGCCCCAGGAGCCGCATCGAAAGGACGCCTGTGAGCGCACGCACCGACCGTTCAGGGCGTCAGCCCGTCGCGCGGCACGGCATCCTTCGGTCTCCGAACCCGTTCGTGCAGATTCTCACCGTACTGGGCGCGGTCGTCGTCATCGCCGTGCTGAGCGTGAGCGCCGTCGGGGCCTACGCGGTGTGGGATGCCGCGCGCGCCGTGAGCGATGCGGGCGTGTCGATCGGCAGCGACGAAGAGGCACTGCCTCCGACGATCGGCGAGATCGAGGGCGGCGTGAACATGCTGATCGTCGGCACCGACTCGTGCGAAGGCGCGAACGCGGCGCTCTCGACGGCGTGCATGGCCGAAGACACCGAGGGTGAACGCAACGACGTCACCCTGCTGGTGCACATCAGCGATTCGCCGCGGCGCGTGACGGTCGTTTCGTTCCCGCGCGACATGATCGTGCCGATCCCCGCCTGCACGGGCGAAGACGGCACGGAGTACTCGGCGATGAGCGGGCAGATGCTGAACGTGTCGTACATGTACGGCGGGCTGGCCTGCTCGGTCGCGACGATCAAGAGCCTGACCGGAATCGACATCCAGTATGCGGCCGCGACGCGGTGGAGCGGCGTCATCGCTATGTCGGATGCCATCGGTGGTGTCGATGTCTGTGTCGCCGACGACATCAGCGACTCGCACACGGGGCTGAATCTCACCGCGGGAACGCACACGTTGCAGGGTGTCGAGGCGCTGCAGTTCTTGCGCATCCGTCACGGCATCGGCGACGGGTCCGACCTCGGTCGCATCTCGAACCAGCAGCAGTTCATGAGCTCGATGGTGCGAAAGCTGCAGTCGGACGGCGTGCTCAGCAACCCCGCGACGCTGTTCAGCCTCGCCACGACCGCCGTCAAGCAGGTCAACGACAAGGAGATCGTCCTCAGCAAGGGGCTGGCCAACCCGCAACGCATGGTGCAGATCGCCATGGCCGTGCGGAGCGTTCCCTACTCCGACATCGTCTTCGTGCAGTACCCGACCGTGTACGCCGAGGGCGGCGGCCGGGTGCTCCCCGTCACCTCGGCGGCCGACGTCTTGTTCGAGGCGCTCGCGGCGAACCAGCCGCTGCAGCTGAACGGATCGACGAGCGACGGCTACGGCACCGAGGTCGTCGGTGAGGCCACCGCGCCCACGACCGCGACTCCCGCGCCGACTGACAGCGCCACGCCCGATGCCGCGGCCACCGAGGCCCCGGCCCCGGCCGCGACCGAGACGCCCGTCCAGCTGCCCGCGTCGATCACCGGGCAGACCGCCGCACAGGTCACCTGCACCGTCGCGCAGCAGTGAGCCCCGCCCGGGGGACCGCCGGCCCGGTTCGGTGGGAGGGGCGAGACCAGTTATGATTGCGGGGTGCATTCGCGCCGCTTCGCGGCCGGATGCCTGGAGACGTCGCATAGTCAGGCCTAGTGCACCACCCTGCTAAGGTGGAGTCCCCTTACGGGGACCGAGGGTTCAAATCCCTCCGTCTCCGCCATTCGAAATGGCCCACGATCCCAGTGTTTTCAAGGGATCGAGGGCCATTCGCGTATCACTGGACCGCCAAGCGTGAAGGAATCGTGAAGATTCGTGAAGCCGGCACGGGCGTTCGCATACGGGTGGCGACGCAGGTGCAGGCCCCCACGGTCAGATCGAGCGTGAGGGGAGTGGACCGTCAGGAACGTTCGCGCGCCCGGTTGGCGGCGCTGTCGAGTGCGGTGGCGACATCGTCGAGATCGTCATCGAAGAGATCCGAGTAGACGTCGAGCGTCATGGCTGCGGAGGTGTGGCCCAGCATGCGCTGAATCGTCTTCACGTTCGCTCCGGACTGCACAGCAAGTGACGCCGCAGTGTGGCGTAGATCGTGGACTGTCATGAGTGGGAGTTCCGCGACGCGCAGCGCCGTCTTGAACCAGGACTTGGACCCTTCACTTGAACGGGTTCGCCGCATGAACGTGCCAGTGGGGCCGGAGAAGACCAGCGCGTCGCGCCGTCGACCTGCGATCGTCGGCCTGAGCTCGTTCAGAACGAACTCAGGCACCGGAACCGCCCGGGAACTGTGAGACTTCGGCGTTCCGACGTGAATCTCACCGTGCACTTCGACGGCGTTCCGTGAGATGTGTAAGCGCCGACGCGTGAAGTCGACATCCTCCACCCGCAGCGCGGTTGCCTCGCCCCATCGGATCCCGGTGTAGGCCAGCACGAGCACCAATAGTCGGTACTGCCCGGAGGCATCCGCCAGTCGATGCACTTCATCGTGCGTCAGGTAGCCATGACGCCGTTTGGTTTTCCTGGGCAAGGTGATCTTGCCCTTTCGTGCCGGGTTGGTGCTGATCCGCCCGTCGTACACGGCGTCGTCGAGGATGCTGGCGAGTACGCCATAGGTGCGAATGGTCACGCTTGCCCCCACCGATTCGGCGACCTCAGAGATCCAGCGCCGGACGTCAGTGTGCCGTATGTCCGCGACCGACCATCCGCCCCACGTGGGTTGCACGCGGAGGCGCCACGCGGTTTCGACGGGGGCGAAGGCTGAAGGCTTCATGGATCGACGCTTGGCTTCCAGCCACTCCGGTCCGAGCGTGTCGACAGTAATTCGCGCAGCTTGCGGATCGATGAACGTTCCGTGGGCGCGCGCTGTTTCAATCTCCGCGAGCCACGTTTCAGCGTCCCGTTTGCGCTCGAATCCTCGCTTGCCACCCTGTGTGCCGTCAGGCTTGATGTAGCGAGCGACGTATCGCTTGCCGCTCTTCGTGGAGTAGGGGTGAACGCTACCCATCCGCCTGGCGGCCGACGATGTAGCTCATGCCTGCCAGGCGTCCTTCTGCGCGTGCCTTCTTGGTCCAGTCCGATGCGGTGCGGTGGGGGATGCCGAGCTCCTGCTGAATCGCTTGGACGGGCGGGTTCCCGCTCAGTGCCGCGATGCCGTACAGCAGCTCGATCGCTTCCATGCGCTCGGTGCGGTTGCCGCGCGCGACGACCTGCTCCGCAAGCCATGCCGGCAGGATGCGCCCCTCCGTCGTCGTCAGCTCGTGCGCGCTCATGTTCGGCGCGCCGTCGTCGAGGCTGAGCGCGATGCAGTGTGGAGCTGCCGCGCGCATGATCGATTCGATCGAGATGAGTCGGAGTGCGCGGTGTGTGATCTCGCCGTCGCTCGCAGTCAGCTCGAACTTCGTGATCAGGTACCGACCCTCGTCTGCGCTGTAGTGCGCTTCGAGCTGAGCGTCGAGCCCCGGAGCGACCTCGAATGCTCGCGCGGTGAAGCCGGGAGCGATCCGCAGCGCTGTACCGACCGGCTGAGTGGCTGCTCGCCACGTCATCTTCTCGCCGTTCAGTGTGTACACGTCGACCTTCACCTCCTCAGTGTGTCTTACCGTGCTGCGGATTCGCACATTCGACCTCTTGACAAGTGTATAGCTAACTGATCTACTCATGTCAAACGTGGTCGTGCATACGCGAACGGGGGTTGATGATGGCCACAGAAGTCGAAACCCGGGATGAGATCGAATGGCTCTCCCCCCAGCAAGTAGCGGACATGCTGCCTGGCGGCGTGACCGTTGGAAAACTCGAACGCTGGCGCCGGCTCGGCGGCGGCCCGATCTTCCACAAGTTCGGCAAGACGGTCGCGTACCTCCGTAGTGAGGTCATTGACTACATCCGACAGACCGCCTGCCGATCGACATCCGAAGCGTGGTCGCGCGCGAGGCGATCACGATGATCTCGGTGACCGTGTACTCGACCGGAGGCGGATGCCCGCGGTGCGTGCGCACCTGCGAGTGCCTCCGCCTGGCCGGCATCCCGTTCACGCTCATCGATCTGAACGACGCGATCAATGCGCCAGCCCGTGAGTTCGTGGTCGGTCACCTCGGCTACAGCGCCGCGCCGGTTGTCGTGGTCGATCAAGAGCGGCACCAGCATTGGTCGGGATTTCGCCCGGATCTGATCCAACAGCTATCAACGCGAATCAAGGCCTCCGATGGATGAGCGGCCCGGTCCTGAGGCTCCTCTTCTCGACGTGGCTCGATGGATTCGAACCGTCGTGCCTACTCCGACGTTCGAGGGCCGTCGCGCGCGTCGTGTTCTTATCGATGAGGCTCTCGACGAGCGTCGGGTCTGGCGACGTGAGTACACCTGGCATACCGCGCAACTTGATGACGGTCGCGTCATCTTGGAGCTCGGCGCCTCCACGGAGGAAGCCGAGCTCAAGCTCTCCGTTCTCCACAATGTGGGATGCCGATGGGTCGTCCGCGACCCGGACCACGCGGTCTTCTTCGAGTACTTCCCGGAGGGGCACCGGGACACGGAGGATATGAACCGAGTGTTCGCCCTGGAGCCACCTCGCCGTCCGCGGGGCGAGTTCACCGCTCCGGTGCCTGTAACGCCTCACGCGCCGCACGCCCCGAACTTCGGGCTCGGAAGGTAGGACACCGTGGACGAGGCACAGAGTGCACCTGAAGGTGGCGACGATGCGCGCCGAGATCACGAGCAGCCTGCGCGAGAGCGATGGCGCAGCGCGAGCCCCGGGAAGGTTAGATCCACTCGGCTGAGACGAAGCGATGGGGATACCGAGAAGGCGAGTGAGGGCCGTCAACGGTCGGCGCCGACGCAACACCCAGAGTCCAGCAACGCACGGCGCGAGCGAGAGCTGGGCAAACGAGACGGCGCCACGCGTGAGCGCAACGCGGAGCAACGCAGAGAGGCCAAGCGCCAGTATGCGCGGGCGTGGTACGCGGCCAACAAGCCGCTGCATCAAGAGATCCAGCGGCGCTATCGCGAGCGTCAGCGCGCAGAGAACCCCGATGATTTTCGAGCCCGACTCCGCGCCGCCAACCAGCGCTGGCGCGACTCGCATAGGGAGCAGGTCCGCCAGCACCGGCGCGATAAGGACCGCGACGCTCGCACAGCGAAGAGCGAGAGCGCGGCTCGCTACTACGCGGCCCACGCGGACGAGGTCAAGCAGCGCAAGCGCGAGAAATACTGGGCGGATCACGAGAAGTCGCTGGCAGATCAGCGCCAGTACCGCGCGAGAGAGCGCTGGCGGCGTGCGAACGGGCTGCCGCCGCAACGCCTGCATCGCGCCACGGGTACAGAGCGCAGAGAGAACCTCGCCGCGGCCGACTCTTTCTTCACCCGCGTTCGCACCGCGGAGGAGATCGGGCGTCTCCAGAGTGAACGCGGAACACCTCAGTACCTGATCGACGAGTTCGTGCGGTCGAGTGCGCGAGATCGCGCCGCCGCACACTACGCGGAATCGCTGGCCCGGGGTGAGGGACGCCTTGAGCAAGACCTGCGGCCGACTCACGCGGAGCGCACTGCGTCGACTGCGGCCGAAGAAGCGCGGATGGATGCCGTGGCTGCTGCGATCAACGATCGGTTGCGGACTCAACCCAAAGCGGCGGAGCACAGAATGCCGGTGGCCGACCAGACTCCGCTGATGCCGCCGATACGACACGGGCTGTCGCGGTGAGCGTCCAGAAGAGTGAGGATCGGAACATGGTCGATCGTGCAGACGTCGAAGCGGTCATCTACCGCGCAGCGTTCGTCGCCGTGCGCTTCGGGGCCCCGGCATCCGACGAACAGTCACAACAGGACATCGCCTGGTGTCTTGAGCCGCTCACGACGCTGGGCCGAACGCAACGCGCGGAACTCGGCGCGCTTGTGCTCGATCTCGCCACCGATCCGACGAGCAGCCGCGAGACGTTCGTCGGGATGCTCATGGAGTTGGTCGACGAATAGCTCCGTGGCTTCCTCCGGACGCGAGATTGTAGCGGTGGGCGCGGCGCTCCGTTCCGGGCTTTCGCGGCATATGCTCGGCCCTCCGCTGCGCTCCGGTCCTCCGCTATTCCACGACCCGGCACTGCACGCCGAGCCCGCCGCTGAGATCGCTGAGTGTCCGAAGGATGCCGGCGGACTGGTCAGCGATCGAGCCCACGCGACGGCGCCGGCATGGGGAAGTCGAGGGGCAGCTGGATACTCCGCGTCGCTGCCAGTTGCTCTTCAAGGCGGCGCAGCTCCTGCTCGAGCTGAGCGCGCTGGCGGACCGCGGCATCCGATTCCGGCCGCAGTGGCATGCTCGGTAGCACGGTGGTCAACGCGAGCCGATGTAACTCAGCGAGCGTCTCGACGACTGGCTCCACGTCCTCGCGAGATTGGTGGGCGTACTCGGAGATGCGGCGCAGCTCGCTCAGCCACTGCACGCCTTCTATCGACGAGTAGGGGCGGTTGCGCTCGGCGTTCAGCGCGTCGGTCAGCCCCTGGAGCGAGTCTGGCTGCAGGTGGGGCTCGGCCTTGTGCAGTGCCACCCCGCCGGGGCTGAGTACCCGGACGCGATCGAAGGGGGCGTCAACCTCCAGCGCGGTCGTCAGGTCGCGCGCCGCGGCCGCCGCTGCTTGATGGGCATCGACCGACGTCGGCTGCGTCGGGATTCGCTCACGCCGCTGATTGAGATAGGCGGATGCCGCGGTCAGCAAGCTGTCGGGAGCGCGGGACGCCATCACCACGACTTCAGTCGTGAACCCGACTTCGGCGAAGGCCACGGAGGCGGCGCGGGCCGCTTCCGCCGTGAGTGCTTCGCTCTCCAGCACGACCGAGCGGTGTTCGTTGAGTGCGGTGCCGACGGACTGCGCGATCCACCGTTCGACGGTGGGCCGCAGTGCATCCTCGAGCTCGAACGGCCGGTGGCTCGCAAGCTCGAGGTAATCGGGGTGGAAGGCGCGGAGCACGCCGGCGCTGACGACGGCTCGTCCGTTCTCTGTTGGGCTTTCGCGGTAGGCGGCGCGGGTGCGGCCGGAGCCGGGTTCGCCGACCAGCAACGTGAGGCTCGGATCTGCGGTTGGGCCGTGATCGGCGAAGAGCGCGGGTCGGATGAGCGACTCGAACGTGCGGTCCGCGTCGAAGGTCATGGCGTCACTCCGTCGGCAAGGGCAGCTAGCTCTGTGCGGACGGCGTCGACGGTATCGCCAGTCGGGGCCGGCTCGGTATGCGCTGCAAGACCCGCGATCCTCGCGATCGAATGCGCGACGTCGGTGTCATACGCAACGAGGTCGCTGATTCTCCACCCAGCCCTGACCGGATCCATAACGGTCGCCCTCCTGCAATCGATCCTAATGCGCGCTCTCCGTTCGAGTTCGGCAAGGATCCCCTATCGGGCAGCGCCCGAGGAACGGGCGTCAACGCGCGCCGGCGCATGGTGAGTCGGTGTCTCACGCGAGTTGGCGTTCGAGTGATCTCGCGGTTCGCGCGGCGCGATTTAGCACGCCGGGTGAGTCCAATAGCGTGGTGTCAATTCCCGCGGGGTTCTCGTCGTCGTAGACGGTGAAGGGCCATCGTGGGATGA
Source organism: Microbacterium paulum (assembly GCF_015707995.1). Taxonomy (GTDB): domain Bacteria; phylum Actinomycetota; class Actinomycetes; order Actinomycetales; family Microbacteriaceae; genus Microbacterium; species Microbacterium paulum. The sequence continues at coordinate 33 of NZ_JAAGRY010000010.1, read as the reverse complement.
CCAGTTGTTTCCGCCAAGAAGCAAGAAGAGTGA
>NZ_JAAGRY010000009.1 GCF_015707995.1 Microbacterium paulum | reverse complement strand
ATCACTCTTCTTGCTTCTTGGCGGAAACAACTGGTCATCCCACGATGGCCCTTCACCGTCTACGACGACGAGAACCCCGCGGGAATTGACACCACGCTATTGGACTCACCCCGTGCATCACGACGCGCGCCCGGCTCAAACGCTCGCACGTGCGGCACTCGAATCTGCGTCTCAAGCCGTATGGGTGATGGCCCCGCGCGATCCACGCGAGATGCTGCGGCGGCACCTATCGCTCGTTCTCGCAGACTGGGTGGAGCAGCGCAAAGCCGAGGTAGACCCGGAGCGCAATGCAAACCTCAAGCAGCAGCGGCTCGATCTGCTCGACATTCTTGATGGCCACGGCATCAAGGTCGACGACCCCTCCTACCTGACACTCGTCACCACCGCAGCGCAGGAGGTTCGGATGAACCTCTCTGGTGGCGAACTCAGCGACCCGGCACAAGTCGAGCGGCTATGGCGCGCATCTGCTGGCTCAGCTCACGGGAAAATGTGGCCGTCGCTCGAACTGCGTGTGTCCGTCGAGCTCGATGGGCGCCCATTCTCCGTCCCAGACGCCGAAGCGATGTCAGCGATCCTCGTGCTCGCAAATAGGGTCACGCAGTACGGAGTGTTCCGGTTCATCGACTACGCCGGTCATGAGCCACAACTTGCGGAGCGCCTTCGAGCGACCTCTCGGCGCTGGTACGCGCGCATTCCAAAGGTCGCGGGAGCACCCGAGCGACTTGAGGATGTTCCTGGCTACCCGCCCGGCGCAGTCAACTCCGCTACGTCTGACGACGGCCAATAGCGAACAGTTCGCCGCGCCTCCCTGATTCCGATCGAGACGTGCAACTAGTAGGGCAGACTTTCGTGCGCCGTTCTACCCGAATGGAGTAATGCCCGTTCCTGATTCAAAGTCTTCCGATGAACAGAAGGAGGCGTGGCGCCGAGCGAGGTTGCTTGTCGGCGCTGCCGTGCGTGACGAGCGGATTCGCGCTGGTCTCACTCAGGAGGCGTTGGCGCTCGAGTCCGGAGTCACCCGGAACATGCTCATTCACGTTGAGCACGGAAGCAGGGGAGTGAGCTTCGAGAGGATCTATGACCTAGCGGAGGCGCTCGGCTTAGATGCCGCTGCCTTGATGCCGCCAAGCGACTCGACGTCAGGTGACAGTAGGTAGGTGCGACACCCGTGACCGCGTCTGGGGGGAGCGTCACCGAGAGTCCGGAGTGGCTCTACTTCGTGACGATCACGTCCTCCGTCCCGAGGTACTCGAGAGGTCCCAACCCTGGCATTCACGTCCACGATCGTGTGCCTGAGATCGCGCGAGCGAACGCCAGCACGCTTCGCACCCTCGCGCTTGCAAGCGATGCCGGCGACAACCGCGCTACCGGTCAGTTTGGTGTGCTCGCGCGGCCACATGGTCAGAGTCCATCGACGAGAACGAATCCCGACAATCCTTGGAATCGGAAGGCGCTTCTCAAGCTGATTGATCGCGGGACGTTGAGCGTGGGGGGCGCGTTCTGGTACATCCCGGGCTGGGTGCTCGATGCCTTCCTCGAACCTCAGAAGATGTCGCTCCCAAGTTGGACAACGACGTATGTCGAACTCTGGGGATATCGACGCGGCGCACCGTTCGCTTTTGGTGCCTCAGATGCCCTTCGTACCCCCATCCGACGAGGGGTCCCTGAAGGTTCGCGGGCAGAGGTGCTGGTCGTCGCTAGCCCAACCTTGGCACCTCGGATCATCAGGCCAGGAACGGTCCTCGACGCGTACTGCGTGGAGCACCGCAAGAAGGGCGCGGTGTGGCAAGTAACGGACGAGGACACCGTAGCGCGTGCACAGATGTATGTGGGGCGGGTCCTCTCCGAGATTCCTGACCATGTCAATCGGTACCCTTTACCGGGCGAACCGGTAAAGGATCTCTTCGAGCTCAACGACGACCGTGCGGTCTTCAAGATGTTGCAGGAGCGCGCTGAGGATTCCCGCAGCGCGCCAGGGCTCGTCTCGTTCGCCGAGACCGGCGATGCGGCAAGCGAGCCATCGTTCGCACGACTCGAGGCGACGACCGGGCTCAGTCGATCTCAAGGCCGCGAGCTCGTCGTGTCTGAACAGGTCGGCGGCGATGCGGACCTGCGCGGGAAAGAGGCTAGCCCGGAGTGATCGAAATCCATGTCGGTGGGTCCGTGCGTCGAGCCAGTCAGGACTAACCGCGAGCGACGCGAGACGCAGTGCAAACTGCAGGCCGGGGCTCTCCATGTGTAGCCCGCTGGAAGAAAGCGTCCGCCGGAAAGCACGTTCGGCTCGAAGCTCCGTCTGCCGCATGGAGGACCCGTCTGCTGGGTCGATCCAGCAGCCGTGCCGCAGACAGATCAGGCCCCACGCTGGCATCCTGCCTTCCACTCGTTGCCCGTGGCTGCATCGGCGACATAATGCGCGATCAACACCTGGGCCAGGATCGCCGGGCAGTGACTTGGGAGGCAAATCACCCAGTCGGGCCCAGGCCGCGTACCACGTGGCTTTGGAGAGCTCGCGGGGGAGGATCGCGGACTCGCGGAGCCACCTGCCGACGTCGACCGCCGTCACGCCGTTCGCCGATGCGAGCCGTCGAATATAACTGTCCATCGACTCGTTGTACACGCGTCGGACACGTATCGGGAGCGGAGCGATGTGGTCACGTGCTCCGCCCTCGAGCGTGGTTTCGCTCATGCCGATGCTGCATCCAAGTTTCGGGCGGCGCGCGGGGTCGAGGCGGGTTTGTGAGAGTGCCCGCCCTGATTCGCGAAGACCTCCATGTCGGCCATAGTGACGCGCTCACGGCCGGAGGTGATGGCGTCGATCGCGGCTCGACGCAGCAGGGAACGGAGCCGCCCAATCGAACCGCCCGTCACTTCGAAAAGCCATGGGCCTGCATCAGCGAAGACCTGGTCGCTTTGGCGGGTGAGTGGGAGGATATCGCAGCAGCTGGCGAGAAGCTCCGCCCACTCCTCGCGTGCTTGGGCGGAGTTGTAGCGGTAGCCGCGCATGTCGTATCGGATGGTGCGGCTGGCGAGTTGTTCGCCGACGGCTCCCGCAAACACCGGGCTTCTATCGAGGTCGATGCCGTTGAGAATGAAAGCGCAGTCCAAGCGTTCGGCGAAGAGCTTCAGCGTTGAGGCCGCTTCTGCCCCGATCTGTCGGTTGCTCTGCACATTGTGGATCTCATCGAGCACGATCAGGGACGTTTGAAGAGTGCGCAGGACGGCGTGGACTCGCTCGATCAGGTCCTGTGCTGTGCTTGCACGGGCGTGGGGGAGGCCGAGAACGTTGCAGAAGGCGACGAGGAGCATCTTCGGCGTCGTCGCCGGCGGAGTCACAACGTAGAGCGACGGCTGGAGTTGGTCAGGCCGACGTGCGGGGTGCCGACGCCGCTCATTTCGTTCGTGATCGCGGGCGATCCAGAGCGCCGCGGTGGTTTTGCCGGACGTCGGAGCGCCTGACACACTCAGCATCTTCGCTGCCGTGTTTGTTCCGAAAAGCGTCTCGGCGCGAAGCGTCGCCCACAGCCGTCGCAGCTTTTGCACGTCAGGGGTGCCGAGCACGGTGTCCGCAGTGAGCCAGGCGAATCGCCTCTCGTTGTAGGCGTCGAGCGCGCGAGCCGACAGCGCTTTGAGTTCCCGATCGCTGAGATGGTCCGGACGTTGTGGTTCGCGGGTGACATACTCGCGCCAGTCCTGCAGGTTCGTTGGGATAGCCATCGTCAGTCCAGAAGGCGAAGCCGGGCATTAGGGAGTGCTGCGCGGGCCTTCGTTCCAGCCGCGCGTTCAGTACCTGCACTGCCTTCGCTGTCTAGGGCACGGAGTTCAACGACAGGCGCAGGTCGGTCACCTTCCGTGACGCGGTTCTTCTTGGGTGATGCACCTATCTGAGGCGTGACACGCTGCGCTTGGATGCGATTGATCTGCTCAAGAATATCGATCGTCGTTGCGGGGCCGGGCTCCGTGACGGCACGCTGCGCCGCGCGGAGGACTTCGCGACTGAACGGATGATCGGTCCGAGCTGCCAACGCCCAAGATGCGGTGATCCAGCGACTATTCGCGATGTCACGAACCCAAACTTGCCGGAGGTTGTATGGGTCGTAGCGGATCTCCCAGCGCCCGCGAGCTTCACCTGAAAGGCCCGACTGCCGCCCCCTCATCGGATGGAGCGCTTCGGCATCGTAGACGAGTCCGCCAAAGTTCAGCCCGTACGGCTGAATGGTGCGCCATGCGAGGGGGAGGAGCGCGATGTAGTCATCGCGGCTCAAGCTCACCGGCACGTGTGGTGCCGCAGCAGACAGCGCCGTGTACATCTGGTTGGGGGAGAGGGCGCGCTGCGGCATGCCGGGCAGCCGGAGTCCTGATTGCGGTGTCGTCTGCCATTCAAGAATGATCCAAAGGTCGAGAAGTAGGCGCACCTCGCCGAGACTCCAAACCGCCTCCGTTCGAGGCTCATCGCCGCGGTTCTGCGTGTGTCCACCGGTATACCCAGCGAAATATTGTACGAACCCGTCACGGATCCGCTTGAACCCGCCTTCGACGTGCGGTTTGTCTGTGCCTTGGCGCGGATTGGCGCGGATCTGAGAGATCTCCAGGCGTTCGCATGCTGCCGTAAAGGTGGACCCAACGAAGACTTTGCCGCGGTCTACGGTCACCGTCTCGGGAACGATCAGTGGCACGCGGGCCGCGGCTTCCTCAAGCACCCGACCGAGGGGCTCAGAGGTGGGCGCGAACACAGCCTTAGCGAATGAGACCGCGTCGCCCCACCACGGCTGATCAACGATCCGCGTCAGCATCCGGGTGAGCAGAACTGCACCGATATCTACCGACTTCGCAGCACGCCCGTGGAGCAGGGTCGCGCCGATCGTTCCCGTGGCGACGTCGATCGCGTAAGTGAGCTCGGGGCGGCCGACTGTGCCATCGGGCAACTGAACGAATAGGTCGAGCGGAGTGGAATCGATCTCGACGAGCTCCCCTGGGCGAGACGGCTGGGAAGACCTGAATGTGCGGTCGGGTCTCACCGCCTTGGAGCGCCGCGTCGTTGCGGCGCCGAAGCTCCCTCGGTGTCGGTCGAGCTGCTCGACGAGTCGATACATGGTCCGCGTCGATGGGACAGGAACGCCCTGCCGCGACGCTTCCCATTTCACTCGTGCGATCGTGCGCGATCGAGTGCCCGTAGAGATCTCGAGCTGGTCTTTCAATTCACTTTCGATGAGCTCAATGACCCGTGGATCAGTCTTCGTGGCTCGATTTTTCCCGGTCTTCCGAGCGTCCGCAAGCGCTGCGACGCCACCAAGTCGAAAGGAGGCGAGGTATCGATACGCCTGACGCCGCGAAACGTCGATTCCTAGTTGCCGCTTGAGCTCGCGGCGAACGCGCTCAGCCCGCGGCTCAGGCTCCGGCGCCTGAACCGCGTCGACGGTCCGAATAACGCGCTCGATCGCTTCGCACCGGGCCCGCTCGGCAGGGGAGAGTCGAGCGAGTTCAGCGACTGGCTCAAGGTCGGCGTTCATGCGGCGCAGATCCTCGCCGTGTCTGACAGGTCGCTGTATCCATCAACGAAATTGACCTCATGGCGCCATATCTGAGAGTAGAGATTGCCCCGAATGGTACTGAGGTCATAGGGCAATTCCTGGGCAGCCCCATGGATCGCGACGCCCAATGGTCGGGGTGTCGCGCACGCAGCACGGATCTGGTCTTCAGTTTCCAGCGGAAGCCGGAAGCGCGTGAACCGATATCCCGACAGCCATTTCATGAACCGCAGCTCTTTGGCGGGGAGCCGCATGCCAATCTCAACTTCGATGCCCGCCCTGCCGAGTACATCATCGAGGTCGGTCGCTCGATCCATAAGTTTCGCGTGAAAATACAAGCGGCGCGATCCGTCCGTCGTTTGCGCGTAAAGCCAAGGGCGCAGTGGGGGAGTACTAGCGGTCCTGGCGCTTACGATCACCACGGGATCGCGGACGAGTTGCGTGACGCTGCCGGCGAAGTCAAGCCAGACGAGGAGATCACGCTCACCCCCTGAGGCGTATGCAACGTGCGCAGCAATCGATGAGAACCACCAGCGTCCCTCGTAGGCTTGTTTGCCACGCCACGTGGGGATGCGCGAAACAGGTTGCAGCGATCTCGGGAGTGTGTCCGCGAACTGGTCGATGCTCAGGTTGGCTGGCGCGCGTGCGCCGGCGAGGTGACAAAGGGCCCGTGGCTCATCCAGAAGATTGACAACGTCCACCGAACCCACACCGCCTCACTCGCTCCGTACTCCAAAGCATCCCGAATTCGACCGAACGATTCAAGAGAAGAGCGCCATCACGGCGCAGCGACCCTGCGACCAAGTGGGCCAAGAAGAGAAGCGGGAACACCCCAACTAGTTGTGCATGGCGCTCTGCTCGGTCAGTCTGGCGTCATGCCAATCTCACACCACGAAACGCCGCGCGTTCGCATCTCGACCGACCTTGAACCTGCCGCATATCGATTCCTCATCACGTTCTGCGGAAGCCTTGCGGTCCTCACGGGGCGGCCACGTGTGCCGCATTCGTTGACGATCCGCACACTCGTTGGGTTGCTCGAAGACGACGAGTGGTTTCGTGCGCAATCGACTGACCGGCTAACAGCTCGGCTGAAACGCTAGTACTACCCACGAACCAGCACGGGCGACAGCAACCGATCTCTGCCGTGCGGAATCCAGCACCCTGACGTCGCAGATGACACCTCGGTGGGCGTAGGCGCGGAAACTCCAGAGACGATGGCGGTGGATCGCCACCGTTCGTCGCCGCGAGAATCAGCGCCCTGAAGTTCGTAACGACTCGAGTCTCAGTCTTCTCAGTGACATGTCCAGTGACGCAGCATCGTCCTCTGAACGCCGAAAACCGGAGAATGACATGTTCGGTGACCGAAATGACTTGTCTGGTGGCAGGGGACACTTACTTGAAGAACGGAACGAAAGTCAGGCCGATTCAGGCTGACATAAGTACCCTTATTGGCAAACGCTACTGGTCGTGTCGCCTCAGAGTCGGACAGGTCAGCGTGCTCGGCAACATCTCGGTCTGGACACCATGTCTGCCTTTGTCCATCAGGCCATGATGCCTGCGGGTCACGCCAGCACGCGAGCGCGATATTCGGACGGTGTCTGCCCCATCCAGCGGCGGAAAGCAAGTGTGTACCCGTTGGGGCTGAACCCCATCGCGCGTGCCACTTGTGCAACGGTTCCACCTGCGCGCAGGACATCGGTCGAAAGTTCCAGGCGAAACTGCGTGGTCCACTCGGAGTAGGTCGTGCCGGTCTCCGCGAGGAAGGCGCGCCGTATGGTGGGCACGGAGGCGTGCAATCGCGTTGCCCATTCGGTGAGGGGCGGGGCGACGGCGGGAGCACGGCGTAAGTGCTCCATCACGGGACGTGTGAGCGGTCCTTTCGGCAGCCGCAGCGGAGAGCGCAACGAGGGGGAGCTTCGAATCGCGTCGGCGATGCGGCTTTCTCGGTCGGCGTTGCGATGTGCGTCGTCATCGCGAGCCCACGCCAGCGTCAGCGCCCACAAAGAGGTGTTGACGCTGACTCGCCGCGCATCCGCCGGGAGAGCGGGGTCGTGAAGATCGATCGCGAGCGGCAGAAGGTCCGGGGCGAACATAGCCGAGTGTTCGACGCCCGGAGGTACCCAGATCGCAGTCGCGGCATCGAACGCGCAGTCCTTCTCGCCGATGCGCAGCACTCCTGAGCCGGTCACCGCCGTCACGAACTGGCCAACGGCATGAGCGTGCGGGGGGTGACCCCAGTGCTGCAGGGCCTCGGCGTCGGGGTCGATCCCTGATCGCTCCATGTGACTCCTCGATCGCTGAATGGGACAGGTTGAACTTAGGTAAGCCTACGCTCATCATGTGCCTGCTTCTCCTGCCGTGATCTCCGTGGATTCCTCCACGGTCGATCGGCGGCTCCACCTTGTGGTGCGCACACGCGGCCGCCGCCGTCTCCTGGGTCTGCTCGGCCTCCTCGCCATCGTGGTCATCGGTGTGATCTTGAGCATTGCTCTCGGTGCGCGCAGCATCTCCGTCGACGTGATCATCGACGTCCTCACCGGAGCGCGCGCCGGCAATGACTATGAATCACTCGTGATCGTCAGCGAACGAGTACCGCGGGCAGTGCTTGCTCTTCTCGTCGGCGCGAGCCTTGGCTGCTCGGGTGTGATCATGCAGGCGCTCACCCGCAATCCGCTAGCGGATCCCGGTGTGCTGGGCATCGAGCTCGGTGCCGCGTTCGCGGTGCTGCTGGGCATCTTGTTCTTTGGGGTGCGCGGGGCGTCATCGTATTTCTGGTGGGCGTTGGCGGGGTCTGCGGTGACCGCGTGCGTCGTGTTGGTGATCGCTCGGCTCGCCAGCCTTGCCGCAAGCTCCACCATCAGTCTGGTTATCGCCGGTGCCGCCCTGTCCGCGATTCTGGGGTCGCTGATCACCCTGCTCATTGTGCGCGACACGGCGGTCTACGCGCACTACAACTACTGGTCGGTCGGCCAACTCAATGGCCGCGGTGGGGTGATCGAGGAGATCTGGGTCTTTGTGATCGTCGGTCTGGCCCTCGCGTTGCCTCTTGGCGGGCCACTGAATGCGCTCGCCCTGGGAGACGAGGTCGCTGAGGGGCTTGGCGTCGCGGTTGGTCGCTGGCAGCTGTACGGGGCGCTCGTCGCGGTGGTGCTCTGCGCCGCCGCGACCGCCGCGGTCGGACCGGTGGCGTTTGTTGGACTGCTCGGTGCCCATACCGCTCGGCTTCTTGTTGGCAACGACCATCGGTGGCTGATGCCCTACGGCGCGCTCTGCGGTGCCTCGTTGATCCTGCTTGCCGATGTCGCATGCCGACTCGTGCCGGGGAATGGTGAACTTCAGGTCGCGATCGCGACCGCGGTCATTGGTGCGCCGGTGTTCGTGCTCCTCGCCCGACGTCGCACGGTGGTGCCCGCATGACCGAGGTCCTGATTCCGCAGTTGGCCCACGCGCGCCGTCGTGGGCGGCAGCGGGCAATCGTCGTCGGTGGTGCGCTCCTTGCCGTGCTCTTCGTGCTCGGCATCTGCGAGATCCTGCTCGCGGGGTCAGCCGAACTGCCGGTCGACAAGATCGTGCCGGCGGTCTTCGGTCGCGGCGAGGGACTGGCCGCATTCGTCGTGTTCGACACGAGGGTCCCGCGAACCCTGACCGCCATGCTCGCCGGATGCCTGTTCGGCCTTGCGGGGCATCTTTACCAGCGTCTGGTCGGCAACGTGCTGGCTACCCCCGACATTCTCGGCATCTCAGCCGGTGCGTCGGCGGCGGCGACAGCAGTCATCACGCTGGGAGTGGTGGGGGTGGGCGTGCAGATCAGCGCGGTGCTCGGCGCCGTCGGCGTCGCGGTGCTCGTCTTCCTTCTCAGCTGGCACCGCGGGGTCAGTCCCTACCGGCTTGTACTCGTCGGCATCGGGATCGGCGCCTGCGCGAGCGCCGTGACCACCTACCTCGTGACCCGTGCTGAGGAGATGAGCATCGAGCGGGCGCTGCGCTGGATGATCGGCTCGCTCGGTGGCGCGGACTGGCCGGGTGTCGGGGTGCTCGCGATCGCTCTCGTGGTCGGCGGGATGCTGCTCGCCGTCTTCTCGAGGGGATTGCGAACGTTCTCTCTGGGCGACGACCTTGCCGCCGGCCTTGGCACACGGGTGTCTCGAGTGCGGTTCGGAACTCTGCTGCTCGGGGCGGGCATGGCGGCGATCGCGACGAGCATCACGGGGCCAATCGGCTTTGTGGCGCTTGTCTCCGGCCCCCTGGCAGTACGCCTGGTGCGGAGTGCGGACGCTTCGGTCACCGCGGCCCTCGTGGGTGCATCTGTCGTTCTCGCCGCCGATCTAATCGCGCAGACCGCTCCCGTCATATCGCCGGTGCCCACCGGCAGCATCACCGCGGTGATCGGCGCTCCCGCGCTCATCTACCTGCTCGTTCGCACCCGGAGGCGACCATGAACGCTGCAGCATCCTCTTCCGTCGAGGTCGCTCCCGCGAAGATTCTTCTGGCCGAGGCAGCGCGCATCGGCTACGACGGCCAGGTCGTGATCAATGGTATTGATGTTGGTTTCACCGAGGGGTCCATCACCGCTGTCGTCGGGCCGAATGCGAGCGGCAAGTCGACCCTGTTGAAGGGGCTCTCGCGCCTGCTGCCCCTCGATGACGGTCAGGTGCTCCTCGACGGAACCGCCCTGCGCGATCTGCCGAGCCGTGTCATCGCGCAACGGCTCGGCGTGCTGCCGCAGAGCCCGCTGGCGCCCGAAGGGATCACGGTCTCTGACCTGGTCTCCCGAGGGCGTCATCCGCACGGACGACTGCTCCGCCGTTCGGGTGCCGAGGACTTGCGCTATATCGCAGAGGCCCTTGTCGCCACCGGCACCGCTGAGCTCGCGGATCGACCGGTCGACTCGCTGTCGGGAGGGCAGCGGCAGAGAGTCTGGATCGCGATGGCGCTCGCCCAGCAGACCGGACTGCTGCTCTTGGATGAGCCGACCACGTATCTCGACATCGCACACCAGATCGAAGTTCTCGACCTGCTGGTCGACCTGCGCGTCGACGCGGGGAAGACGATCGTCATGGTGCTGCACGACCTCGAGCAGGCCGCCGCCTACGCCGATCGCCTGCTCGTGGTCAGCGAGGGTCGGCTGGTAGCCGAGGGCGCCCCGTCGGACGTGCTCACCGAGCAGCTCGTTCTCGACGTGTTCGGCCTGCGTGCCCGCATCATCTCGGACCCTGACACCGGAACCCCGCTCATCCTTCCCCGAGGGCGACATGTGCCCTCACCGACTACCCAGGAGAAACCATGACTTCACCCTTGCGACCGCTCGCGGCCGTCACCGCCCTGCTGCTGGCGGGCGCTTCGCTCTCGGGCTGCTCAACCACGCCCGGTGGCGACGACACGGCATCCGCATCCGGAGAGTGCGGGACATTCCCGTACACACTCACGCACGCTTTCGGCACGAGCACGCTCGATACGGCGCCGGAACGCGTCGCTGTCGTCACCGACGTGGACCTCGACATCGCCCTTGCGCTCGGCCTCGAACCGGTGATCTACCCCGGATACGACCTGGGAGCGTGGCAAGCCGAGACAATCTCCGAGCGTGGCCTGGAGCTTGAAAGTTACGACCCCGCCGACGGCATCGACTTCGAGGCCATCGCGGCCGCCGCCCCCGACGCGATCCTCGCCACGAGCGGATGGAGCCTCGACGAGGACTACGACAAACTGAGCTCGATCGCCCCAGTCATCGCCTACACGTCGGAAGACGGCCTGGATGCGATGACCTGGATCGATCGCACCGAACTCGCAGGATGCGCGCTAGGCCTGGTCGACGAGGCCACGGCGGCGATCGACGACGTGCAGGACGCATTCGCTCAGGCCGCAGCCGACCACCCCGAGTTCTCCGGAAAGACCATCACCTACGCGGTGATCCACCCGGACCAGATCACATACTCGTCATACGAGGGAAGCGATGTGACCTTCTTCACGGACCTGGGATTCACCCTCCCTGAGACTGCCGCCGAGTTCACGAGCGACACCGCAGGGCTCAGCAAGGAAAACCTCGACAAGCTCGAGGCGGACGTGCTGGTGATCGGCTTCCCCTTCGGTGGCGAGGGGCTCATGAGCCGCGATGAGCTTGAAACCGACCCGCTCTTCCAAAGCCTTGACGTCGTTCAGCGCGGGGCGTACGGCGTCATCGGTGAGGATGTCGCCTCTCCGATCGCTTACCCTTCACCGCTGGGGCTCCCGTGGGCACTCGAAAACGTCCTCCCCGTGCTCGCCGACGCAGCGAACTGAGGAGGACAGTCCCATGGCACGCAGCATCCGACCGTCTCTGATCGAGCCGATCACCCTGCGCGAACTGACGGTGGTCGACACGTTCGACATCTCCGCCAGCATGCGCAGAATCGTCATCGGCGGCCCCCAACTCGACGGGTTTCGCACTGACGACCATGAGCTGCCGCCGCTGGTGACCTCGGGGTTCGACGATGAGATCAAGGTGTTCTTCCCCGATCCGTTGACAGGAGAGCTGCACCTGCCGATCCAACGCGACCGGGTGATCGAGTGGCCGCGGGATCCGCGCCCGGTCGCCCGAACGTATACGGTGCGAGCTTTCGACGCCGACAGGCAGCGTCTTGAGCTCGACTTCGTGCTGCACGGAACTGGTGTCGCATCCACCTGGGCGCGCACGTGCGAAGCAGGAGACCGCATCCACATCGCCGGCCCCAAAATGTCGCTGCTGCACCCCGCAGACACGGATTGGCTGCTGATCGCGGGCGACGACACCGCGATCCCGGCGATCGCGCGGTGGTTGGAGGAGGTGCCAGACGACCTTCCCGCGGAGGTCTTCATCGAGGTCGGCGGAACCGCAGACGAGCAGGCGATCGAGACCGGGGCGCACGTCACGGTGACGTGGGTGCACCGCGGACCTGTGCCAGCCGGCACGACGACGCATCTCGCTGACGCTGTCCAAGCCGTTCGCTGGAGAGACGGGCGTCCATTCGCATGGGTGGCAGGGGAGACCCTTGCGATCAAACCGATCCGACGGTGGCTGCGGGAAGAGAAAGCGCTCGCGCCCGAGCGAGTCGAGGTCACCGGCTATTGGAGACGCACCACCGTCGAGGAGATCGAGGGCACCGGCGGCCTCCCCGACCCGGACAGCGAGGTCGACGACATCGACCGGATGCATGAACTGATCGACCCACTGCCGTCTCGCGCGATCCGGGTCGCAGTGACGCTCGGCATCATCCCGGCGATCCGGCGCGGACACGACACCGCGGCGCAGATCGCCGCCGAGGTGGGAGCAGACGCCACCGGAGTGCACAAACTGCTGCGCTACCTGGCAACGATCGACGTCGTAGAGGCGCTCGACGACGGGCGCTATGCCGTCACCACCTTCGGAGCCGTGCTCGACGACGACGAGGTGACGGAGGAACTCAACCTGCGGCACCCGATCGGCGGTCTCGTCCGCGTGTTCGATGGCCTGCTCGACGCGGTCCAGACGGGATTCCCGGCGGCGCAGCAGACGCTCGGCGGCTCGATCAACGCACTCGCAGATGCCTCCGACGAGGTCGCGGTCGCCGTCGAGGATGCCGCCGCCGCCGAGCTCGAGTGGCTGCGCCCGGCATTTTCGCGGGAATACGTGTTTCGTCCCGGGGAGCGGGTCGTTGCGGGTGGGGCGGGTGCAGCGACGCTGCTGAGCGACGCGTTGGGCGCGGACGCGGCGCCGGCGGTCACTCTCGTTGTGCGTCCCTCGCGCGAGCAGGCTGCGCTGGCAACGCTTTCTGACGCGACCCGAGCGCACGTTTGTGCACACCTCGGCTCCGTGCTCGACCCGTGGCCGCGCGCCGAGACCGTCGTGCTGGGATCGACGCTCGCTGACCTCAACGACAATGACGCTGTGCAGGCACTACGCAACGCCTACGACGCAGTGGAGGACGGCGGACGGATGCTCGTCGTCGAGCACCTGCTCGTCCCCGACGAGATCGACGATCACGACGCGGCCGCAGACCTGCAGTCCTTCTGTCTACACGGGTCCGGGTTCCGCACCGCGGACGAGGTGAGGACGCTCATCACTCGAGCCGGACTCGATATCAGCCGCGAGAACACCATCGGATGGGGCGAGCCGGTGTTCGAGATCGTGCGCTGACCCTCTGCTGACTCAGTTCCGCCGCCACGTTGCAGGCGTGTTCTCGGTCGACGAGCCAGGACGATCCCCGGGCTGATTCACCCCGCAAGGCACGATGGAGTCTTGCTCAGCCATGCGAAAGCCGCTGGACCGTCGCCCCGGTCACCGCCACCGCGAGTGACACGTTCGTTGTCACGAGCGCCTTCTCGGAACGACTGAACCGGAGATTGACGTGTTCGATGGCAGGAGTGTCATGTCTAGTGGCAGCGGGCACCTGCCCGGCGGCGCCGCCGTCGGGGCGGGGGCTAGGTGAGTTGACATAATGTGCATTATCAGCGCGCCCGTACGCAGGCGAGAGAGCCGCAGATCCGCCGGGCGCCGCGGGAGGAAAGGATGACATTGTGCGCGGTACTGCGCCGACAATGCCCCATGATGCGCGATGTGCACGCTAGCCTGAAACCACCTCCTCACAGGAGACTTTCAGAAAGGGCTTGTCATGTCTGAACCCTCCATCGCAAAGGCCGCCCCCAACGGCATCCGCACCGCGCTCGGCGTCGGCGGCGTCCTTTCGGTCATTCTCGGTATCCTCATCCTCGTCTGGCCAGGCAAGACCGCCATGGTGGTCACCGCTCTCATCGCGATCTACGCGATCGCCGCGGGCCTCGTCTACGCGGGTCTCGGGATCTTCACGGCGAACCGCGGCGGCTGGTCGCGGCTCGGCCACATCCTGCTCGGCGTCGTCTTCGTGATCGCGGGCATCGTCGCGTTCGCGAACCTCGGCGCCACCACCGTGTGGCTCGCAGCGTTCGTCGGGATCCTCGTCGGAATCATGTGGATCGTCGAAGGAGTCGTCGCGCTGTCGACGCTCGACCTGGCGCCCTCCCGCGGCTGGACGATCTTCTTCTCGATCATCTCGATCATCGCCGGTGTCACCCTGCTCTTCTCGCCCATCTGGGGCGCGGTGATCCTGTGGTGGCTGCTCGGCATCGGTGCGGTGGTGTTCGGCATCATTAACATCGTCCGCGCGTTCTCGTTCGGCAAGTAACATCCCGCACACGACGATCGCCCCGTGATTCCGGTCACGGGGCGATCGTCGTCTCTGTGGATGCCGAGGCTCACTCGCCGCCGAAGGAGCTGATGTCACCGACGAGGCGCGTGTTGTCGTCGGGGATCGGTTCGACGGCAGCCAGAGCGACCTCGGCCGCGAACTCCGAGACGTTGTAGAGCTTCCCCGCCGACTCGCGCCGACCGGCGATGGCGCCCGGGTTCGCGCGCTCGAGGAGCGTCGCGGTGATCGTGCCCTCGATCATGTCGCCCGAGATCACGACGAAGCCGATGCCGCGCTCGGCGAGAGCGGGGATGCGCTCGCGCAGAGCGTCTTCGCCCGCGCGCTTCGACAGCGCCACAGCCTCGTACTCGGGCATCGTCGGCGTCGTGCGAATGAAGTGGGCCTGGTGGCTCGTGACGAACACGACGCGCGACCCGTCGTGCAGGAGCGGCGTCGCGGCATCCAGCACATTCAGCTGCGCGTCGCGGTTGAGCACGAGCGCGTAGTCCTCGCCCATGCCGCTTTCCATGCCGCCCGAGGCGTTCAAGACGAGCAGGTCGAGGCTGCCGAAGGTCTGCTGCACCTGCGCCATCATGTCGGCGACGGATGCCGGGTCGGTCAGATCCGCCTGCACGACGAGCACTTCGACGCCCAGTTCGCGCAGCTGTGCGGCGAGCTTCTCGGCGCGGGGGGCCTTGTTGCGGAAGTTGATGACGACGTTCGCACCGGCCTGCGCGAGATAGGTGACGGTGTCGGCACCGATCCCCCGCGATGAGCC
Organism: Microbacterium paulum; assembly: GCF_015707995.1. GTDB lineage: Bacteria > Actinomycetota > Actinomycetes > Actinomycetales > Microbacteriaceae > Microbacterium > Microbacterium paulum. The sequence continues at coordinate 49,773 of NZ_JAAGRY010000009.1, read as the reverse complement.
GGTGACCAGTGCCGTACGGCCGACGAGCGAGCCGGAAGGAATGGGCTGTGACATGAAGACGAGACTACCAACCGGGCCCCCGAGCGACTGGAATGTTAGAGTGCCGACAGGGCGCCGAAGGAGCGAGAGCGATGTTGCCGGATCTGACGCAGTACATCTGGATCGCATGGCTGGTGCTCGCGCTGGTGTTCGTCATCATCGAGCTGCTGACTCTCGAGTTCACTTTCCTCATGCTCGCCGCGGGCTCTCTGATCGGCGGGCTCGGCGTGACTTTGCTCGGCGGGCCCTGGTGGTTGCAGATCGTCGCCGCCGCTGCCGTGTCGGCGCTGCTGCTGTTCACCATCCGGCCGCTGCTGCTGCGCACTCTGCACCGATCGAGCGCCCTGCAACCCACCAACGTCGACGCGATCCGCGGGCTCGGCGGCAGGCTCACCGCCCCGTTCGCCGGCGACATCGCCGAAGCGCGCCTCGACAACGGCGAACTGTGGTCGGTGATCCGCTCCCCCGCGGCCGACACGCTCGCCGTCGGCGACCGCGTGGTCGTCACGGCTGTGCGCGGCGCCCGCGTCGAGATCGCGCCTGAATCATCTTCCGCGGCCGCGCCTGTCGCAGCCGACCCCATCCTCCCCACCGATAGGAGCGCCGACCGATGATCGATGCCGCCGGTTTCGCTGGACAGATCTTCGTGATCGTCCTTCTCGTGGTCATCGCGATTTTCGTGATCGTGGTGGTCTTCCGGTCGATCCGGATCATCCCGCAGGCCTACACCGGCGTCGTCGAGCGCCTCGGCCGCTACCAGCGCACCCTCTCCCCCGGCCTCAACCTGCTGGTGCCCTTCATCGACCGGCTCCGGCCGCTCGTCGACATGCGCGAGCAGGTCGTCTCTTTCCCGCCGCAGCCGGTGATCACCGAAGACAACCTGGTCGTCTCGATCGACACCGTCGTCTACTTCCAGGTCACGGATGCCCGCGCCGCCACCTACGAGATCGCGAACTACCTCGGCGCCGTCGAGCAGCTGACCACGACAACGCTCCGAAACGTCGTCGGCGGGCTGAACCTCGAAGAGGCGCTGACGAGCCGTGACGAGATCAACGGCCAACTGCGGCTCGTGCTCGACGAGGCGACCGGCAAATGGGGCATCCGCGTGTCGCGCGTCGAGCTGAAGGCGATCGACCCGCCGCTGTCGATTCAGGATTCGATGGAGAAGCAGATGCGCGCCGAGCGCGACCGCCGCGCCGTGATCCTGACGGCGGAAGGCTCGAAGCAGTCGCAGATCCTCGAGGCCGAGGGGCGCCGGCAGGCCGACATTCTGCGCGCCGAGGGCGAGAAGCAGGCCGCGATCCTGCGCGCCGAGGGTGAGGCGGCGGCGATCCAGAACGTGTTCAACGCCATCCACGCCGGCCGCCCCGACGACAAGTTGCTCGCCTATCAGTACCTGCAGACGCTGCCGAAGATCAGCGAGGGCGCCTCGAACAAGATGTGGATCATCCCGAGCGAGTTCACCGAGGCGATGAAGGGCATCGGCACAGCCTTCGCGGCGGGTGCCGGCGCCGCCGCGGGCGCGACGGGTGCCGCCGCCGGCGCGGGCACGGATGCCGCGTCGGCGCTCGCACCTGCCGGCGGCGAGACTCCGCCGCAACTGTGACGGCGCCGACTCCCCGCGAGCCGCACCCGTGGTTCCGCGGGGTGCGCAAGCCCCGGGTGCTCGCCCACCGCGGCTTCGTGCCGAGGCGGAAGGCCGACGGCGCCGACGCCGATCACGCCGAGATCGTCGAGAACACCCTCGCCGCCTTTGCTGCCGCGCACGCGGCCGGTGCGCCGTACGTCGAGTCGGACTGCCACCTGACCGCCGACGGCGTCGTGGTGCTGTTCCACGACGACGACCTCACCCGCATCAGCGGAGACCCGCGCAAGGTCGCCGACGTGACGCACGCAGACCTCGCCCGCATCATGGAAGACCGTGGCGGGCTGATGACCGCGGCCGAGGCGCTCGAGGCTTTTCCCGATCTGCGCTTCAATCTTGACGTGAAGGCCGCCGCGGCGGCGCTCCCGCTCGGGCGCATCGTCGCCCCGCACGCCGATCGCGTGCTGCTGACGAGTTTCTCCGACCGTCGCCGCCGTGAGGCGCTGGAGGCCGCTCGTACCGCCGGCGGCTTCCCCGCGACCTCGGCGGGGCAGGCGACGGTGGCTCGCGCGCTCGTCGCTTCGCGGCTGGGCCGTGCGGCGCTGTCGCGAGCAGTGGCGGGCATCGACGCGCTGCAGGTGCCCGAGCGCGTCGGGGTGCTCCGCGTCGTCACGCGCCGGTTCGTGCGCGCCGTGCACGCCGTCGGGGTCGAGGTGCACGTCTGGACGGTGAACGATGCGGGTGCCATGCGGCGGTTGCTCGATCTCGGGGTCGACGGGCTCGTCACCGACCGGGCCGACGTCGCGATCGCGGTCGCCTCCGGCCGCCCGCACTGACCTCTCCCCCGGGCGCGGCTGTACGCCGCACGTCTCGGCGGAGGAATCGGGCACACAGCCCTGAGCATCGGCTGTGAAAGCGCATTCGGAGGCATCCGTTCGGATGATGCGCACAGGTGAGCACGTTATACCTGAGTGGACGAGAGGACCACACAATGGCAGATCGCAGCCTCCGCGGCATCCGACTCGGCGCTTCCAGCCTACAGAGCGAAGAAGGCGTCGTGTTCCATGAACGCGCCAACCACACGTACGTCTGCACGCAGTGCGGACGCGAGACGGTCATGACCTTCGCGGCCGACGCCGAGCTCCCCGAGGCCTGGGAGTGCCGCACGTGCGGCGCCGAGGCCGTGCGCCGGGTCGGCGACACCGTGGTCGAGGTCGACCACTCCGGCGACAAGGTCGCCCGCACGCACTGGGACATGCTCCTCGAGCGTCGCACCGTGCCCGAGCTCGAAGAGCTGCTCGAAGAGCGCCTCGCGCTGCTGCGCGACCGCCGCGGCAACGGTGGAGACGCCGCCCGCCTCACGGCCTAAGTCCGCACACCGCGTCGCCGAGCCCCCGCAGGGCGGCCGCCGGTCGGGGGTGGCCGACGTCTTCGTCGTACCCGGCGTGCGGTGCGCTGCCCGCTCGCCCCGCGACCCGCGCCGAACGAGCAGCCCCACGAGGGCGAGGGCCGCGATGCTCCCCCAGCCGATCAGGCTCTGCACGGCGCCGCCGGCGACCATGGCCGGGGTCATGCCGGTGCGCAGCGGTACGTCGGTGACCATCGCTCCGGGCTCGCCCTCGGGGAGCGCGTCGATCGTGCGGCCGTCGGGGCCGATCACCTGGCTGGTGCCGACGGTCGAGAGGTTGACGACCGACCGCCCCGACTCGATCGCGCGCATGCGGGCGAACGCGAGCTGCTGCAGGTTCTCGTCGGTGCCGCGGAAGTCGGCGTTGTTCGTCTGGAACATGAAGACCTGCGCGCCCGCCTGGGCGCCGTCACGGATGACGTCGTCGTAGATGACGTCGAAGCAGATCGCGAGACCGACCGTGACCCCGCCGATGTCGACCGCCGGTGTCGCGGTGCCCGGAGTGTACTCGCGCTGGATGAGGTCGATGAGGTCGGGGGCGAACTGCCGGTAGAACCACCGGTCGGGCACGTACTCGCCGAACGGTACCGGATGCCGCTTGTCGTAGGTCTGCACGGGGTTGTCGGCGCCGGTCTGCCAGACGAGCGAGGAGTTGAAGTACTCGTCGCCCCGCAGCGTGACGGCACCGATCAGCAGCGGCGCCTGCACCCGCTCCGCGAGAGCGTCGAGCTGACGGGCGACGGGCGCGTTCTGGGTGGGGTCGGCGTCGACGCCGCCCTCGGGCCACAGCAGCACGTCGAGCTTCTCGCCGACGATCGGTTCGGTCGCGGCGAGCTGGGCGCGGAACACGTCGTAGGGCTGACGCGCGTCGAAGTACCCGGCGGGCCCGTTCCCCTGCACGGCTCCGACCCGCATCGACCCGGCATCCGACGTGGGGAACTGCGGTACGAGCAGCAGCGCGGCGACGGTCGCGAGCGCAGGGATCAGGCGGCGCGCGTCGCGCCATGAGCGCCAGCGGCCTCGTCGCACGCACTCCACGGCCGCGGCACACGCGAACACGAGCAGGAACGACAGGCCGCTCATGCCCGTCCACGACGCGACGTCGGCCAGCGGAGAGGATGCCTGGGTGACGCCCAGCCGCGCCCACGGGAACCCGCCGTACGGAAACGTGCCGAGGAGCTCCTCGCGCGAGACCCACAGACCCGCCACGAGTGCAGGGAGCGCCACGAGCCGCCCCCACGGGCCCGGGGCGAGGCGAGGCATCCATCGGTACGCCCACGTGATCGGCACGGCCATGACGGCGGTGAGGGCCGCTTCGAGCGTCGACAGGGCGATCCACGGCACCGGGCCCAGGTAGCGCGCCGTGAACGAGAGGTTCACGAAGAACAGCGCCGCCCCGAAGACGAAGCCCACGAGAACGGCAGCCCACGCGCGGCGGCCGATCAGGGAGACGAGGGCGAGGGGCACCGCGACGAAGACCGCCGGCCACCACGACAGCGCCGGGAACGCGAGGGTGAGCACGAGCCCGGCGGCCGCGGCCGCGAGCACCGCACCCCAGAGGGGCAGCACCGGTCGCGGGATCGCGGGGGCGCCGGCTTCGGGTGAGGCGTCGGCGCTCACAGCGACCCGTACACGACGATGCCGCGGCGCACGGCGTCGAGTGCGGCGCGCGCGGTCGCGGCGACGGGCGGCGCGGCGACCAGCGAGAGCTGATCGAGCAGATCGATCGTCTGTTTCGTCCAGCGCACGAAGTCGCCCGCTGCGAGGTCGGCCTCGTCGAGCACCCGGTCGAGGGTGGCCCCGCGGGCCCACGAGTGCATCGCGGCGGCGAGCCCCGTGGCAACCGGCTCGGTGCCGGGCAGTCGGTGATCCTGCTCGAGATCGTCGAGGCGCGCCCACAGCTCCTGCGTCGCGCTGAGCGCCTGGCGGAACGGTCCGCGCGGCAGGCCGTGCTCGCCCGGACCGGCTTCGTCGCGACGCGGCTCGTACACGAGACAGCATGCGAGCGCGGCGAGCCCCGGGGCATCCAGGTTCGTCCACAGGCCCTGCCGCAGCGCCTCGGCGACGAGCAGGTCCCGCTCGCCGTAGATGCGCTTCATGGTCGCTCCGGCGGCGGTGAGCGTCGCCTCGCCGTCATCGGTGAGGCGCACGTAGTCGACCGCGACGAGGACGTCGACGACGCGGTCGAACACGCGCGCGACGGTGCCCGTGCGCGCATCGATCTGCCGTCGCATCTTCTCGATCCGGCGTTGCAGCTTCGCGTAGCGCTCGCCCCAGCGGGCGTGCGCCTCGCGGTCGGGGCAGGTGTGGCACGGGTGCCGCTGCAACCGGCGGCGCAGGTCCTGGATCTCGTGCTGGCGGCGGTCGCGGATGCGCGCCGGCGCGGTGCGGTCGGCGCGGTTCAGCTTCTCGAGGTCGCTGAGCTCGCGGCGGAGCCCCGCGTACTCGACGAAGTCCCCGCGATCGCACGCCATGGCCTTCGCGTAGCCGGCGAGCGACGCCTCGGCATCCTTCACTTCGCGGGCGAGGCCCACGACCGCCCGGTCGGCCTGGAACTGCGCGAACGACGACTCGAGGATCTCGCGTGCGCGCTGCCGCCCGAACTGGTCGATGAGGTTCACGGCCATGTTGTACGTCGGGCGGAAACTCGAGTTCAGCGGGTAGGTGCGGCGGGATGCCAGAGCCGCGACCGCCTGCGGATCGAGCGACTCGGTCCACTGCACGACGGCGTGGCCTTCGACGTCGATGCCGCGGCGGCCCGCGCGCCCGGTGAGCTGCGTGTACTCCCCCGACGTGATCGCGACGCGCGCCTCGCCGTTGAACTTCTCGAGCTTTTCGAGCACGACCGTGCGCGCCGGCATGTTGATCCCGAGGGCGAGGGTCTCCGTCGCGAACACGACCTTCACGAGCTTGCGGCGGAAGAGCTCTTCGACGACTTCTTTGAAGGTCGGGAGCACCCCCGCGTGGTGCGCAGCGACGCCGCGCTCGAGGTTGTCGCGCCATTCCCAGTAGCCGAGCACCTCGAGGTCGTCTTCGTGCAGGGTGCGGGTGCGCTCTTCGATGACCTGGCGGATCTCGTCGCGCTCTTCGCGGGTGGTCAGGCGCAGGCCCGAACGCCGCACCTGCTGTACGGCGCCGTCGCAGCCCGCGCGGCTGAAGATAAAGAAGATCGCCGGCAGCAGGTTCGCCCGGTCGAGCAACTGCACCACCTGCGGGCGGTCGAGCCGCTCGATGCGCTGCATGTTCGCCGAGCGCACGGGCCGCCGCCCGCCGCGCGGCGGCCGCTTGCGCTGCGCCTCGTACCCGCCCTGCGAGCGGAACTGCTGCGCCTGACGGTTGTTCTCGTACCGAGCGCCGCTCCCCCCGCGGATGCGCATGAGCTCTTGATTCACCTGCGCGGTCGCGATGCCGGCGCGGTCGTCGAACAGGGGCAGCAGGTCGCCGCGCACGAGCACGTGCTGTTCGAGCGGCACGGGGCGGGTCTCCGAGACGATCACCTCGACGGCGGGCTCGCCCGGCGTTCCCCCGCGCACCGTGTCGAGCCAGTCGCCGAACTCCTCCGCGTTCGACACGGTCGCCGACAGGGCGACGAGTCGTACCTCGAGTGGGAGGTGGATGATGACCTCTTCCCAGACCGCGCCGCGGAACCGGTCGGCGAGGTAGTGCACCTCGTCCATCACGACGTAACGCAGGCCCCGCAGCGCCGGCGAGTCGGCGTAGAGCATGTTGCGCAGCACCTCGGTCGTCATGACGACGACACGGGCGTTGCCGTTGATGTTTGTGTCGCCGGTGAGCAGGCCCACCTCGCTCTCGCCGTACACCTCTTGCAGCTCGCGGAACTTCTGGTTCGACAGCGCCTTCATCGGCGTGGTGTAGAACGCCTTCTCCCCCGCCGTGAGCATCGCCAGGTGGATAGCGAACTCGCCGACGATCGTCTTGCCGGCCCCGGTGGGAGCCGCCACCAGGGTGCTGCGGCCCTCTTCGAGGGCGTGGCATCCGGCGATCTGGAAGGGGTCGAGCTCGAACCGCTGCGCGGCGGCGAACGCCGTCGTGAGAGGGTGTGCGCGGGCGCTGGCGGCGCGCGCGTAGCGCGCGGCGGGGTCGCTCACGCGAGCGGCCCGAGTGCGGCCCGCGCGCGCTTGGCGCGCCGCCGGTCGAAGAGCATCGACAGCCCCGCCGCGGCGAAGAAGAGCACGACGAGGATGCCGGCGAGCATGAGCATGCTCACGATGTCGGCGGCGGGGGTCGCGAGGCCCGCGAACGCGACCGCGATCAGCACGGCGACCCGCCACGACTTCAGGATCGCCTTGCCGCTCATGATTCCGGCGAGGTTCAACGCGACGAGGAACACCGGAACGACGAACGAGACACCGACGACGATCACGAGTTTGAACACGAAGTCGTAGTAGTACTTCGCCTCGTAGAGGTTGTCGGCGCCTTCTGCCGAGAACGCGGCCATCAGCTCGACGATGTGCGGCATGACCCACCAGCCGACGAAGCAGCCGGCGAAGAAGAGCGGCACGGCGGCGGAGACGAACCCGATCGTGTACTGGATCTCTTTGCGGGTGAGCCCGGGCATGAGGAAGGCCCACAACTGCCACAGCCACACGGGGGCCGAGAGGATGATGCCGACGACGAACGAGATGCGCAGCCGCAGGTCGAAGGGGCCCGTGATCGTCGAGTACATGAGGCTCACCGCCGCGCTCTCACCGCGCTGCTCGGCGACGACACGGATGGGCTCGGTCATCGCCCAGATGATCCAGTCGGTGAGGAAGTAGGCGACGACCATGCCCACGACGAGCGCGATGAGCGCGATGACGACGCGCTTTCGCAGCTCGACGAGGTGCTGCCCCAGCGACATGCGCTTGTCGCGCCGCGGAGCGTCTTCCGCGTTCAGAGGCGGGTGTTCGGCCGTGGCCACGGAACGATCAGGACTTGGCGTCGGGTGCACCGGGTGCAGGTTCGACGGGGGCCGACGCGGCCGGGGTCTGCTGCGGCGCCGGTGCGACGGCGGTGCTGTCGACCGTGGATGCCTCGGCGGCGCCGGCCGTCTTGTCGTCGTCCTTCATGGCCTTCATCTCGCCCTTGAAGATGCGGGCCGACTGGCCCATGCTCTTGGCGAGCGCGGGCAGCTTGGCGGCACCGAACAGCAGCAGGATCACGATGAGCAGGATCCACAGGTGCGGACCGGCGAACAGGTTGCTGGGCATTGTGTCCCCTTTGTCGGAAGCTTGCCCCCAGTGTACCCGCCGCACCTTCGTGCGCGCCGTGGCGCCGCCGCGCGGTGCGGGATCGGAACGCCGACTCAGCGGTACTGTTCGAGCCCCGCCTGGGCCCACGCCGCGGTGGCGTCGCGCACGTCCTGCGGGCCGAGCACCTCGAGGTCGCCGCCGAAGCGGCCGGCGAGACGCTTGAGGCTGCGCGCGTCGCCGACGCGGATGCCTGCTGTGCGGAGCCCTGCGGAGGGGGCGTCGGATGCCGCGGTGCGAGCCGCGGCATCCGTCCCTTCTTCCTCGCCCACGTCGAGAACGAAGTCGGCGAGCAGCGGGGCGATCGCCGCGCGGTAGCGCACCTGCACCTCGACGTCGGCGTCGGACGGCTCGAACAGGTCGGGGACGGCGTCGGCGCCGTGCGTGATCGGGATGTCGGTGAGGGTGACGTCAGACACCCGGTCGAGGTGGAAGGTGCGCATCGCCTGACGCAGGTGGCACCACCCCTGCAGGTACCACTCGCCGCCCGAGATGTGCACCTTCACCGGGTCGACGGTGCGGGTGGTCACCGGGGCATCCGGCGCCTGGTAGTCGAACGAGAGCGCGACGCCGCGCTGCAGTGCCTCGGCGACGGCGAGCCGCACCTCGTCGACGGCCCGCGTGGCGACCAGCACCTCGGCGGGCGTGCTCGACGCGCCACGGGCGAGCTTGGCGAGCAGTCCCTGCACGACCCCCGAGTCGCCGACCCCGGGCAGCGACGCCGCGAGCTGCAGGCCGGCGAGGAGCGCCGCGGCCTCGCGGGCGCTGAGGCGCGGGGTGCGCTCGAGACCCACCGCATTGGTGATGACGATCAGGTCGCGCTCGTCGAGAAGGTCCCAGTCGATGTCGAACAGATCGTTCGCCATCTGCCAGAAGCCGCTGTCGCCGGGCAGGCCGATGACGGTGAGCTTCTCGACCATGCTGCGCATCTGCGCCGGGGTCACGTCGAACTCGTCGGCCGCCTCTGTGAGCGACACCTCGCCCTTTCCGATGAGGTAGGGCACGAGCTGCAGGATCAGGGCGGCGCGATCGGCGCCGACGAGCGGACGCGCGGCGGTCACGCGGCACCCCCGGTCTCGTGTGTGCCGCCGCCGTGGGCCGCCAGCACCCGGCGGAGCCTCGAGATCACCTGGACACGCAGGTCGGCCGGTTCGACGACGCGCACCTCTGGACCGTACGAGGCGAGTTCGTCGGCGAAGATGTGCACGTCGACGTACGGAACTCGGAACCCCTGCCCGGCGGGGATCGCGCGCCGGCTGAGGCGGAGCGCCGCCTCGGTGCCCGGGGCGATCTCGACGAGGGCCTGCTGGCGGGCGGCGAGCTCGTCGAGTCCCGCGAGGGCCCGCTCCCCCGCGTGCTCGCGGGCCGCCACGTCGAACGAGGTCTTCGTGATCTCGACGTCGGAGGTGATGCGCGAGAGGAGGAACGTGCGGTCGCCCTGCTGGTCGAGGTCGAACCCGTAGACGTGCCAGCGGGCCTCGTACTCGACGAGCGCGAGCGGCTCGATGCGGCGACGGTGGGGGGCGGCGTCGCCCGGCTTGACGTAGTCGAACGCGACGACGCGACCGAGCTCGCTGGCGCGCTGGAGCGGAACGAACGACGGTTCGCGCAGATTGAGGCGAGGCGAGTAGCCGATGATCGGCTCATCGACGTCGATGCCGAGGGCTCGGATCTTGCGCAACCCGCTGCGCGCGTCGGCGGACATCGAGCTCTCGCTCCACACCCCGCCCGCGAGATTCAGCACCGCCAGCTCGGCGGGGGTGAAGTCGATATCGGCGGGCAACTCGTATTCCGCGGTCGGAATGCGATAGCGCGCTTCACGCAGATCGTCGGGGTCGGCGTAGTCGCCGATGGTCTCGACCTGGATCGACAGGCCGCGCAACGTCTGCTTGTCGCGCTCGAACATCTTCTCCAGCGCGTCTTTGGACGCACCCGCGCCGGACTGCTCGCGGTATCCGGCGACCGACGACAGGATCGTCTCCTTCGTCAGCCCCTGCTCGGTGGCCATGAGCGCCACCACGAGGTTGACGAGGCGCTCCTCGGGAGCGGTACGGATCGTGTCGGATGCCACTCGCCCATCCTAGGGCGAGCCTAGGAGGAGGCGGCGCCGGTCAGTTCGTCGCCGCGGGGTCGTCGATGCCGAGCACGTCGACGACGTAGATCGTGGCCGCGTCGCCCGCCGTGGCACTGTCGCCCGCGGGCACGACGACGAGAAGCTGTGAGCCGACCGTCGCGCCGACGAGCTGCGGCGCGAAAGCGAGCTTGCTGCCCGGGGCAACAGCCACCGAGGCGCCGTTCTCCCACGTCGAATCGGTCACCTTGCGGGTGCTCCAGTTCACGCCGGTGTACTGCACGCGAGCGGTGTCGCCCTGGCCGATCGTCTCGCCGTCGCCCTTCTTCAGCACCTCGACGGCCAGTTCGGTCGGTGCGGCCGCGTCGGGCACGATCACACCGGGACGACCGCCCGGGGCGAGCACGACCGAGGGCATGCCGCGACGGTCGTTGTACTGCGGCGTGCCGTCGGCGGCGGCGAGATACACCTTGGTGATGTCGATCGTCACCGCGATCGACTGGTCGTCGGTCACGCCGAGGTCTTGCGCGCCGGCGGCCGAGAGCTCTGAGGCGGGGATCGCGGCGACCACACGGGTGCCTTCGGTCGCGCACATCATGGCCGTCACGAGGCCCTGGTAGCTCGAATTCCAGCTCGACAGGGGCTGCACCGGGGGTGCCGCCTGCACGAGCGACTGGCCGGTCGCGCCGTTCGCGATCGCGATCGAGAAGACGACGTCCTGCGCGTCGCTCGTGATCTGCCGTCCGGTGCTCACCTCGGTGTCGGTGTACGTGGTGGAGTCGACGTAGACCGGAGCCTTCAGCGTGACGGCGGGTTTGCCGAAGTCGCCCGAGGCCTGCGCGAAGTCGAGCACCGAGGCATCCGAGTCGGTGCGTTCGCACGATGTCGAGGCGGCAGACGACGGCGACGACGCGCACGCCGCGAGGGTCAGAGCGGAGAGGCCGAGGACGGCGATGACGGCAGGGATCCGGAGCACCGGATCAGTCTACGTCGCCGTCTCCCCCGGCTTCGTCTGCCGCCGCACCCTGCGCGGCGATGCGCGCGCCGTCGACGGCACGCTGCGCCTCGCGCACCCGCTTGCGCAGGTTCTTGTCGGTGATCTCGCGGTCGCCGACCGCGCCCGGAGTCCACACCTCGACATCGCTGTCGGCGTAGCTGGGCTTCTTGAGCGCGCGCTTTCGCACATCGGGCGGCACGGCGCCCGGGGCGAGACGGCGGGCGGTGATGAGAAAGCCGGTGTGCGCGACCATGCGGTGGTCGGGGCGCACGGCGAGCCCCTCGACGTGCCAGCCGCGCACCATCGTCTCGCTCGATTCGGGCTCGGTGAAAAGCCCCGTGCCGCGCAGGTACTCCGCGACACGGCTCAGCTGGGTCGCGGTGGCGACGTAGCAGATCACCACTCCCCCCGGCGTGAGCGCATCGGCGACGACGTCGAGGCACTCCCACGGCGCGAGCATGTCGAGCACGACTCGGTCGACGGATGCCGGGGCGAGCGCCTCGGGAAGCTCTACGGCCAGGTCGCCGACGCGCACCGACCATGTCTCGGGGTACTCGCCGAAGAACGTCTCGACGTTCGCCTGCGCGACCTCGGCGAACTCCTCGCGCCGTTCGAACGAGACGAGGCGCCCCGCGGGGCCGATCGCGCGCAGCAGCCACAACGACAGCGCGCCCGAGCCGACGCCGGCTTCGACGACCGTCGCCCCGGGGAAGATGTCGGCCTGGGCGAGGATCTGCGCGGCGTCTTTCGGATAGACGATCGCGGCGCCGCGCGGCATCGACATGACGAAGTCGCGCAGTAGCGGGCGGAGCGCGAGGTACTCGTGACCGCCCGAGTTCGTGAGGACCGAGCCATCGGGCTGGCCGACGATGGCCTCGTGCTTGAGCACGCCGTGGTGCGTGTGCAGCTCGCCGTGCTCGCGCAGCGTGACGGTGTGCATGCGGCCCTTGGGTCCGGTCAGTTGCACGCGGTCGCCGAGGCGGAACGGGCCGCTCGGGCGCAGGTCTTCGGCGGGCTGAGCCGCGCCCGGCTGCGAGGATTCGGAGGTCATGCGTGGCCTTTCAGTGCCGCGAGGCGGCGTGCGCCGACCAGAAGGCGGCGATGTCGGAGGGGGTGCGGTCTTCGAGCGTGGGCCAGAGCGCATCGGCGCCCGACCCCTCGAGCGAGACCATGAGCGGAACGCCGACCGTGGGAACGCCCGCGGCGACGGCCGCGCGCACCCCGGTGGGCGAGTCTTCGATCGCGACGGTGCGCGCCGGGTCGACGCCGAGCGCCGCGGATGCCTGCAGGTAGGCGTCGGGGTAGGGCTTGGGCCGGGTGGCGTCGTCGCCCGAGACGATGAGTTCGAACGAGCCGTCCGGCAGTCCCGCGACGACGAGTTCCGCCATGCGGCGCAGCGACATCGTCACGAGCGCGCAGCGCACGCCCGCCGCACGCAGCGCAGCGAGCAGTTCCGCCGCGCCGGGGCGAAGGGGCGGTCCGTACTCTTCGAGCGCCCTCATCACCTCTGCCGTGAGGTGGTCGACGATCTCGTGCGCGGCCATGCGCACGCCGGCGCCCTGCAGGATCGTGGCCGAGGTCTCGAGCCCCTGACCCACGAGGGTGAGCGCCTGCTCATGCGTCCAGGTGCCGCCGAACCGCTCGACGAGGGCGCCTTCGGCGGCCATCCAGTACTGCTCGGTGTCGACGAGTGTGCCGTCCATGTCCCACAGCACGGCGTCCGGAAGGGCAGGGGCGGCGGGGGTGGAACTCACCGCTCCATGTTAGGCGGTCGCACGGTCAGGCCGAGGTGGCGCCGAGGCAGCGCCGCCGGTGACGCCGCCCGCGCGGCACGCCCACGCCGCGTGGGCCGCGCGTATTCTGGAGGGCAATTGTTCGCAGAAGACGAGGAGCGGCGTGGACGAACTGGGTCAGCGGGTTCTCGTGGTCGCGTTCGACGGGTGGAACGACGCCGGCGAAGCCGCCTCGGCCGCCGTCGCCCACGTCCGCGAATCGGGTGCCTACCGCGAGGTGTACGCGGTCGATCCCGAGCTGTACTTCGATTACCAGTACACGCGCCCGCAAGTGAAGATGGATGCCGAGGGCACGCGCTCGCTCGTCTGGCCCGACGCTACGCTGTGGCGCCCGTTGCACCCGGGCGAGGGCGCGCGACTGTGGTTGCTGTCGGGCTTCGAGCCCGCCCGTGCGTGGCAGGCGTTCGTCGCCGAGTTGATCGATGCGGCTCTCCGCGAAGACATCACCGGGATCGTCGCGCTCGGCTCGATGATGTCGGACGTGCCGCACACGCGGCCCATCTCGATCTTCGCCGGCAGCGAGAACGAGGCGCTGCGTGCGGAGTTCGGGCTCGAGAAGCCCACCTACGAAGGCCCCGCGGGCATCCTCACGGTGCTGTCGACCGCCGCCGAAGCGGCCGGCATCCCGTGCGCCGCGCTCTGGGCGAGCGTGCCGCACTACGTCGCCGGCCATACTCCGTCGCCCAAGGCGACGCTCGCTCTGCTCGACCGCCTCACCGAGCTCACCGGTGCGGTCGTGCCCCGCGGTGAGCTGCCCGCCGAGTCGCTCGCGTGGGAGGCATCCATCGACGCCGCCGCATCGGACGACGAAGAGATGACCGAGTACATCCGCCAGCTCGAACAGACCCGCGACACGTGGGACTCGCCCGAGGCATCGGGCGACGCCATCGCGCAGGAGTTCGAACGCTACCTGCGGCGCGGCGGCGACGGCCCCAACTCGGGCCCCGGTCCCAAGGGGCACGGCGGCCCGAACTCGGGACGCTGATCAGGCGGTGATCCGCCCCAGCGCCGCGGCGCCGCGCGATCAGTACGCCTGCAGGACGCCGAGGCTCAGCAGGATGATCAGCACGATGCCGAGCACGACGCGGTAGATCACGAACGGCAAGAAGCTGCCGCGCTTGAGGTACTGCATGAGGAACGCGATCACGGCGAGGCCCACCACGAAGGCGAGACCCGTCGCCACGGCGGTCTCGAAGCCGTTGAACACCGACGAGCCGGGATCTTTGATCGCGTGGAGGAGCTCGTACAGTCCGCTGCCGAAAACGGCGGGCACCGCGAGCAAGAAGGCGACCTCGGCCGCGGCCGGGCGAGTGTAGCCGAGCGCGAGGCCCGCCGTCGTGGTCGCTCCCGAGCGCGACACGCCGGGGATCAGGGCGAGGGACTGCGCGAGACCGAGCAGCAGGCCGTCGCGGTAGGTGAGGTCTTCTTCGTTGCGGGTGCGGCGTCCGAGGGCGTCGGCGGCGCCGAGCAGCAGACCGAACACGATCAGCACGATCGCGACGAGCCAGAGGTTTCGGAAGGTGTCGCGGATGACGTCTTGGAAGAGGAAGCCGAGCACGCCGATCGGGATCGTGCCGATGATGACGATCCAGCCCATCCGGGCGTCGGGGTCGTTGCGCGGCACGGCGCCGGTGAGTGAGCGGAACCACTGCCCGACGATCCGCACGATCCGCTTCCAGAAATAGACCACGACCGCGAGTTCGGTGCCGATCTGCGTGATGGCGGTGAAGGTCGCGCCCGGGTCTACCGCGGAGGGCAGGAACTCGCCGAAGATGCGCAGGTGCGCGCTCGACGAGATCGGGAGAAACTCGGTCAGTCCCTGCACGATGCCGAGGATGATCGCGTCGAAGAGCATGGGGGCCTTTCGGTCGGGCGTGCGGCGAGCCGCGGCTCAGTAGGTGCGGAGCAGGTCGGTCAGCACCTGCTGGCCGAACACGAGCGCATCGATCGGAACGCGCTCGTCCACCCCATGGAACATACCCGTGAAATCGAGGTCGTCCGGAAGGCGCAACGGCGCGAAGCCGTACCCGGCGATGCCGAGTTCGGCGAGGGCCTTGTTGTCGGTTCCCCCGCCCATGAGGTACGGCACCACCGGCACCCCGGGGTCGTGCCGGTCGAGGGCGGCGACCATGGCCTCCACGAGCTCCCCCGAGAAGGGCACCTCGAGGCCGATGTCGCGGTGCGCGATGTCGATCACGACGTCGTCGCCCACGATCCGCTGGATCTCGGCGAGCACCCGGTCTTCCTGGCCCGGCAGGGTGCGCACGTCGATCGCCGCCGACGCGGCATCGGGGATCACGTTGTGCTTGTAGCCCGCCTCGAGGCCCGTGGGGTTGGTCGTCGTGCGGAACGTCGAACGGAGGAACCCGGATGCCGGGCCCGTCTCCGCGGCCACGGCGTCGGGGTCTGTGAGGCTCCCGTCGCCGCAGAGTGCGGCGAGCCCCTCGACGGTCTGACGGGTTGTGGCGGTCAGTTCGATCGGCCACTCGGCGCGGCCGAGGGCGGCGACCGCTTCGGCGAGCCGCGTCACGGCGTTGTCCTGATGGAACCGGCTGCCGTGACCCGCGGTGCCCCGGGCGCGCAGTCGCAGCCAGACGAGGGCCTTCTCCCCGACCTGCAAGAGGTACGCCCGCCGGTCGCCGACCGGGATCGAGTAGCCCCCGACCTCGCTGATGGCCTCGGTCGCGCCCGCGAACCACTCCGGACGGTCGCGGACGACCAACTGCGAGCCCTCCACGCCCCCGTTCTCCTCGTCGGCGAAGAAGACCAGCACGAGGTCGCGCTCGGGGCGCTCTCCGGCGCGCAGCAGCTCGGCGACGGATGCCAGGATCATGGCATCCATGTCTTTCATGTCGACCGCGCCGCGCCCCCAGAGCAGTCCGTCGCGGACGACTCCGGCGAACGGGTCGACACTCCAGTCGCCGGCGACAGCGGGGACGACGTCGAGGTGCCCGTGCAGCACCAGGGCGGGTTTGTCGGGGTTTCGGCCGGCGACGCGGGCCATCAGGTTCGTGCGCCTCGGGATGGGCTCGTAGTACTCGACGTCGAGGCCCAGCTCGGCGAGGAAGGCCCCGACGTACTCGGCGGCCTCGCGCTCGCCCTTGGCGCGACCCTCGCCGTAGTTGGTCGTGTCGAACCGGATGAGGTCGCGCGCGATGCGGGCGACCTCGGGAAGATCGGCGGTGTCGATGGAGGGCATGGCCATCACGCTACTCCGCTGCGCCGTGTGCAACGCAAAGACCCCTGGCCGGGAGTCATAACTCCTGGCCAGGGGCCTTTTCATGCTGTGCGCGAGGGGGGACTTGAACTGACCTCGATCCCCTCGCGCCGTGAATCTCGACCGAGCGTTCTGCCGCATAAAATCAACGATCTACAGCATGTGACCTGTGGATAACTCCACCGTAATACGCCGAGCTACAGGTTGCTTAGCACTTTTGTTAGCACTTTTGTCGGAGGATGCTGGTCGCGACTGATTAGCATTGAACCGAATGCGTCCTGGGTGTGGTGCCCTCTACTCGGAGGTGAGTCGTGTGCGCCAGCGGGTTGCGTTCGCGTATCGGTGGATGACTTGCTCCGGGTGCGCCAGGAGGCTTCGCTGCTCCGGCTTGGCAATGAACCCGTTGAGCAGGATTCCAGCGTTGGTGACCGCCCGTTTCCAGTACCCTCCGACTGCGTGATTGACGGGGAGCTCCAAATGCTTGTCGTCCGCGAGAGACACCGTGATCGAGCTTTCCTCGGAGTGAACGTCCTCGACTTGTCCAGACAAGAGCGTAACGAGTGCGTATCCCGTAGTCGCAAGTGCGCCAGGCCACGGAAACCATGAACTCGGGAGGTTCACTTCGATGCCGATGATGTCGCTCCAGGGGATCGTTTCAGAGATCACCGTCGCGCCTCGGTGATGTGTGACGCCTTCAGGGGTGATGCGTAGATGAAGAGCGTCGTTGGAGGCCACGGCAATGCCGCCAGTGATGGCCGTGAGTGGTCCGTAGTGCACGTTCCTCCTTTGAGTGCGTCCGACGCGCTGCCGCAACTCTAGTTGACAGAATCTCGGTGTGCAACGTAGGTTGACATTATGGAGTCCTCACAGATCGCACAAGTTGCTGCGGACACCACTGACCCGAAGGCAGGGCTCCGCGCGGTCGCGTCCTTGCGGGTGCTTGCCGACACGCTGGAGTTGCGGCAGGTCGAAGCGGCGTTGCGGGCGGGCATGAAGTGGCAAGAGATCGCGGATGCGCTCGGCGTGACCCGTCAGGCCGCGCACAAGAAACACGCCAAGAGAGTCGACCCCACGATCCCGAACCTCAGGAGAAACGCATGAGCAAGTTCACTCGCGCTGCCCAGACCAGCCAATCCCTGTCACTGGCTGCTATGGAGGAAGCGTCCCGGATGGGACGCCGCGAGGCCGACATTGATCACATGTTCCTTGCTCTCGTTATCAGTGACCAGAGTGCGGGGCGGGTGCTGCGTGAAATCGGCATCGACTTGGATGCCGCGCGTCTCGCCGTGGAGGAGCAGCACGAGGCGCAGCTGGCGTCGCTCGGCATCGACGCATCGTTCCCCGCTCCGGGGCGAATCGTGTTCCAGGAGACCGACGGATACCAGTGGAGCAAACGAGCCTCCGACCTCATCGCACGCTCTGGTGGGAAAGAACGCGAAGGTGACGCCGCAGCGGTGCTCCGGGAACTGGTGATCGAACCCAGTGGTCTGATCCTCGACATCCTGCAACGACTCGGCACGACACCCGCAGAAGTGATGGGTCGACTCGACCACGCCGACGCGACTCTGCCCGAAGCGACGCCGCGGAGACCGCAGGAGAAAGGTCGCGTATCGGGCACGACGGAGGCATTCGTTCCCGCATCGGTCGATCAGGTCTGGGAGTTCCTGACCGACCCGTCTCGGGTTCCCGACTGGGAAGTCAGCGTCGGCTCCATCGATGCGACCGATGAGTCAGCACGCCCGGGGATGCTCTGGCAGGGGCGCGCACCACAGGCCCGGCCAGACGGCAAGCCCCTGAAGATCAAACCCCAGTTTCACCGACGCACCATCGAACTCGTGAAGGCAGAACAACCTGCCCATGTTGTGTGGCAGTTCACCTATCCGGATGCAACCCACCGTGGGCCGACACTGACGACGTTCGACCTCGCGAGCACGGCCGGGGGAACCCAGGTGACGATCACGACATCCTGGGCGCGATCGACCGGCTGGAGGCGTATCGTCGGGCTCCCGATGCGCCCGCTGCTGAAGTTCGTGATCTGGATCGGACTGTTCCAGACCGGCAGCGCCATCAGCCGAGCATTCCGATAACCCGATGATGGCTTTTCCGAAAGTACGCACATTCACAATACCGGGCCATCTCGGAGGAAATCCGAACCGTCCGAGACATCATGTCCAGCGCTATCGCCGCGTTTGATGTGCTCCGCTCATGCAGATAGTGGACGGGTAATCTGGCCACGGTATGAGTGATCTGTTTTCAAGTCTTCCCGTGCGTCGTGTTGAAGAGCATCGTCTTGCCCCGATTACACGTGACTCCTGGCCTGCCACTATCCCCGCTGTGGGCCAGATTCTCGATCAGGGGCTTGATTTTTCGCCTCTGACGGTGTTTGTGGGCGAGAACGGTGCTGGCAAATCAACGATCGTCGAAGCGATTGCCGAGGCCTACGGGCTGGGAGTCGAAGGCGGAACCAGAAACTCGCTCCACCGAACCCAGCACACCGAATCAGGACTTGCCGACCACCTGCAACTCGTGCGCGGCGCAGGAAGCACCCGCCAGGGAGTATTCCTGCGAGCAGAGACGATGCACGGCCACTTTTCCTATCTCGATGACGTGGGCATCTCTGGGAGGCACAACTTCCAAAGCCACGGCGAGTCCTTCATCGAGTTTTTCACCACTCGATCCCGGATCGGTGGCCTGTGGGTGTTCGATGAGGCCGAGTCTGCTCTGTCGTTCAACGGATGCCTCGTGTTGCTGGCGCACATTCGTGAACTCCTGGCAAGCGGTGCGCAGGTGATCATGTCCACTCATTCGCCGATCCTCGCCTCCCTTCCCGAAGCGAAGCTCCTTGAAGTAGGCGAATGGGGGCTCCGAGCCAGCGAATACGACGAACTCGACATGGTGCAGAGCTGGCGATCATTTCTTGATGCACCTGGCCGTTATCTGCGCCACCTGACTACTGACAGCAGGCTGGACAACTGACTTGATTTGTCGCTGACGGGGAAAGCACATCTCGTTCGCTTCTGCTCGATCCCTAGTGTGTGAAGGGCCACCTAAAGCGAGTGCGCTCGGCGGCGGCATTCGGGTTGCAGTGAGGAGGTATCGGTAGCCTGAGAGTATGGGTGTTCGTGGATTTGCGCGTCGGTCGAATGATCCGAGCAGTGTCGTGCACGGAGTCGTCTCGACGGGGCTGGTTGCAGCGCTGGCGCTGGTTGAGCCGCGGAAACTCACCACCGGTCGCCGCCTTGGCTACCGGGTCGGGGTTGCCGCGGTGGCGGCGTGGACGATGTGGGTAAGCCTTCGCACCAGCAAGAACACCGGCCCCGATCTGCTCGGTCCTGTCGGACGTGTGGCGGTGACTACGGGAGCGGCGGGTGCGGTCTTTGGGTTTGCCGAAGCTGGTGAAGCCATTGATGCGCGTCTTCACGATGGGCTTGTGCGCGTTGGCGCGAGAAGGCCCAGACTTTGGCTCGCCGCAGGTGAAGCGGCGCTCTCCGCGTTGGCGTGGTGGATGGGTCGTGTGAGCGATCGCGCTGGCGTCGATGATCTGGACGACTTCGAGGAACCGGAGCGCGCACTGATCGATATGCCTGCTGGTCTTCGAGAGATGGCGTCGCATGTGCTGTCTGCGACGGATGGGCACGGTGCACCGGAGTTGCGGGAACAGCTTGCCGGGGCGCGTGTGGTCAGTTTTGGCGACGGGGCGCTCGATATATCGTTTGCGCAGTTCGACACGCCGAAGGGTCTGCCGCGGGCTGTGCCTGGGGATGCGACGTTCCCGGCTATCGGGGGCTTCCGCGCACTCGGAAACCGCACCTTCGATATCCGCATCTTCGTTGAGGACGGCCGGTTGGAGAGCATCCGCATAGACGAGGGCGCGGACTGGTCAGACGAAGCACGAGACAGCTGGAACAACACCGGACGCGATCTGAGCGAGCTTATGGGGTGGCCTGCCCCAGGAGATATCGAGTTGCTCATCGAAACCGCCACAGGCTACAAACCGGTGACGAACCGACGGGATCCTCGATGAACGAAGATAGGACACGCATCATGGAGATGCTTCTGGCCGGTCCTCGTGGGCGACGGTTGCTGCTCGAGTTCGCGCTCGCATCTGAGCGTCAACGCGACCCCGAGTATCGGGAGGAATCACTGACTGCGGGAGTGTTCCTCGCCTCGTACCATCTCGACCCGGGCAAGGGCACCTCGGTGCAACTGTTTGGTGACGTTGGTGCGGAGACTCAGGAAATCAGTCCCGCCGAGATCGCATCCCGTATGGGGGCCGTCCCGCTGGTTGAGGTGACGCCGGAGCTACTGCGCGACTGCGTCGCTGAATCAGTGAGTGGTGCGAGGTACTGGCAAGAACCCGACGGCACAGACATCCTTGCGGGAATGCCCGAACTGGCTGCGTCACTGCGTCGTGTCGCAGCACACCTTGCCGCGTCGCCGCACACCGCTTGGTGGAGTGCTCCGGTGGAGGAACGTTTGCAATGGCAGGTCGAATGGGATGGAGCACCACCCCGCACCGTGCTCGAAGACCCGCTCTCGAGGCTCCGACACGTGCAGGATGAGGTTCTGGCAGAAGAACTCACCGCTCGCCGTGAACGTCCTACCGACCCGGCGGCGAGTTGGAGCGGGAGCTGGTGGTCGAGACCACCGTGGGAACTGCCCTCATCAACCCGCGCACTGCCTGACGGTGCTCCTGCTGGGCTGTGGTTCGTGGAAGATACTCTCGGGTGGGAACACGCGACCACGAGACGGGTCGGGATACCTGCGGGGTTGCGCATCTTCGAGATCGACACCGCAGAAGCCTGGGCATCGTTGTGCCGCCGGTTCCCGATCGAGGTGACCGCACAGAAGCGGCACGACTGGTATCGCACCACCGGCCGAGACGGGAGTTGGGTGATCCCGGACTGGGCGAAAGTCGCAGAGCACTACGACGCCGTGCACCTGTGCACGCTGACGTACCCGTCTGCCGCAAGCACGGCGATCCCGGTCGATAACGAAACGGCGAGTGTGATCGCCGGGTGGGGGCCGGACGAAACCTACTGGTTCACGCCCCGCGTCAGATACGTAGACGAACCCATCAGGTGGGCGCTACACGACGACGGCGAAGACAATACCTGGGTGAGAGAAGAATCATGAAACACAACGCACGGAAACGCATTTTGGTGCCGCTGGCGGCAGGCGTGCTAGCGACGCTGCTGCTTGCCGGATGCACCCAGCCCGCAACGACCACCACGACAGACGCCGATGGAAACACGGTCACGATCGACTGGGTCGACTACCCCGCCAACGCGGGCATCCCCGCAAGCGACGTGCTCGCCTTGCCCATGGCCGAAGAGGTGGAAGCTCGCGCGAACCAACTCATCAGCGAAGTGAAGGATGCCCTCGAAGCCGAATACGGGATCACCGAATGGACCACATCGAACGAAGGCGGATGGTTCCCTGAAGAAGGCAACGGGTACGGTGGCACCTCGCTGCTCACCACCTACAACTCCGCCAGCTACGGAGCAGAAATCCGTATCCCTGTCGAGCAATGGGACGACGTGATCGACACGGTGCGAACAATCACACAAAAGTACGAGATCTCTGAGGAGAGGAACGAAACGTACATCGAGGAGTACCCAGAGTGGATGCGATTCGGAGGCTTCTATCGCGGGACAGAGTCGTTCGACATCATGGTCCAGGACGACACACTCAACCCTGAACACGCAACCAGCGACAGTGACGACGAGCTAGTGACCGGTGTCTCGCTGCTCTATGTCATCACCACCATCAGCAAGGGCGACCGCGACGAGTTCATCCAGCGCGCAGCCCCATATGAAGGACTCAGACTCCCCGAAGCGACAACCTCAGACTGATCCAACGGTCCCGCCACGGTGGCGGCACCGACGGATCAGGGGTTTTGCTATTTCGGAGTGAACCGGCTCATCGCAGATGAGGGCGTAGGTGCTTCCTGAACCCGCCGGTTTCGAGTAGCGATCGGGTGATGTAGTTCGTCGAGTTCCGGAACCCCAAAGCCGAACCGCGGAGGTGCTCGGTACCTCATTTCGTCTCTCAAGACGTAGGTACGTTTACCTCCCCACGGGTCGCCGCGCTCAGGGCTGCACAGTGACGGTCACCTCCCCTGGGTCACCGCACTGCTCGCTACTGCCGACACTCACCCACTCCGCCGTGATCTCCGCCTCGGAAATGCAAGGTGCCGTCGCGGGTGAGCGTACGCACCGTGAAGCGCTCCAGCTGAGAATGTCAATCTGTTCTGAGACCGGTGTGTCACTCTGATTCGGGACCACCCCGTCGGCCAGCAAAGGGGCGTGTGGGCTCATCGGGGTTGCTGATGGGAACGGCGCAGGGTTGCCAGGAGGGCGGTCAGTTGGTGGGTGCCTGTTGCGCCGAGCGCGGCGAAGAAGGATTCGTCGGCATCCTCGACCGAGCGGTTCGCGTTGGTGATGAGGTCTTTGCCTCCTGTGGTGGGTGCGAGGAGGATTGCCCGGCCGTCCTGTGGGTGGGGTTGTCGTTCCAGCAGTCCCTTTTTCTCGAGTGCGCGGACCACTTGTGAGGTCATCATGGGGTCGGTCGAGGCCGACTCCGCGAGCTGGCTTTGCGTCAAAGGCGTTTCATGCGAGGTAAGAGTCGCCAGGAGTACGAACTGCACGTGTGTCAGGTCGTGTGGCGTGAGCGCCGCGCGGACTGTGCGCTGCCAAGCGTGGGTGAGGTGCCAGAGGATGAATCCAGGGCTTTGCTCGGGGCTTGGGAATCGGCTCGCGAGCGGAGTCATGGCATCATCGTCTCTCGCAGGGTTTCCATGTCATCGGCGTCCAGGGGGATGAGGCCGAAGCGCAGTTGGTGGCCCCAGCCGGGGGCGGATGTGAGCGCGAGCCGGCTGCGGAGATCGGTCAGGGGAACGGGCTTGCTTGCGAGGTAGTCGATTCGGCGGCGGAAGGGTCTGAATGATCCCTCGTCGGCTTGCCAGATGTCGTCGTCTGGAAAGGTGCCGATCGCTGTGAAGGATCGATAGTGGTCGGCCACTCCGCGCGTGACGGTCGGCGAGTAGTAGACGAGCGTGTCTCCACTTCTCATCCGCGCCAAAGGGCCACGCTTGCCGTGATTGATCTGAGCGATGCCGAGGCTGACACCCCGCGCAACATGTTCGGCAGACACCACGCCGAGCCAGCCGCGGCTCATGCGGCATCCAAGTAGTCGATCAGCCCGCGAATGTTGCGTTCCGCGGCACCGGCGAAACTCTTCCCCAGGACTCGCCGCCAGAGCCACCTCAGCGGCCCGTCAACGCCGATCGTCACCGTCACTCGTGTGCTGGTGTCAAGAGGTTCTGCCCGGTGCTCGAAGAGCAACCTTGCCCCAGGCATTCGAGACGTCGTCGTCAAGAGCCGATCCGTCTCCAGCGCCACGATCTCAAAGGTCGTCGCGGGGCCCGATGAAGGCCGCATCCACCCAGTCGCTCCGAGGATCGCCTCTCCCGAGAATTGGACCTCGGCGACGTCCGGGTCCCACGACGCCCAGGTCATCGGAGTTGCCCAAAGCCGGTAGAGGTTCTCGGGTGGGTGCGGCGTTTCAGCAACGTGCGTACTAATCTTCTCCATCCATTTAGTATGCACGCATATTATATTGATGGCGAATCCCGTCCGACGTCGCGACAGATGTCAGTTCGCTGATTGTCGAGTGTGGGCGAGGCGGTAGGAGTCGGTGCCGGTCTCGATGATCGTGCCGTGGAAGGTGAGCCGGTCAACGATCGCGGCGCAGAGCCTGGGGTCGGTGAACGTGCGGGTCCATTCGCTGAAGGGCTGGTTCGTGGCGATCGCCACCGACGCTTTCTCTTCGCGTTCGGTGAGGACTTGGAAGAGGAGCTCGGCTCCTCTCTTGTCGAGTTCCATGTAGCCGAGCTCGTCGATGATGAGGAGATCGACTCTTCCGTAGCGGGCGATCGTGCGGGCGAGTTGCATTTCGTCGGCGGCTTCGACGAGTTCGTTCACGAGTCGGGTTGCGAGCGTGTATTTCACGCGGAATCCTTTCTCTGCTGCGGCGGTGCCGAGCCCGATCAGGAGATGGGATTTGCCGGTGCCGGAGTCGCCGATGAGGCAGAGCGGGTCACCGCGGCGGACCCAGTCTCCTTGGGCGAGGGTGTTGATCGTGGCTGCGGTGAGGTGGGGGTTGGCGTCGTAGTCGATGTCGTCGAGGAATTTCGGTCGCGGGAAGCCTGCTGTGGCGACGCGGCGAATGGTGGAGCGGCGGTCCCGGTCGTCGACTTCGGCGAGGAGCAGCTCAGCGAGGAATCCGATGTAGGACAGCTGCTCCTTCTCCGCGGTGGTGACCGCGTCCGCGAGGACCGCACGCATGGTCGGCAGGCGCAGCCGGCGCAGGGCGCTGTCGGTCGCGGCCGCGGCTGCTTCGTCGGTCATCGGTCGTCGCCGGCGCAGCAGCGGGGTCACGGATGTTGCGGTGGTCATGCGGGGTGTGCTCCTTCGTTCGTGTTCCGGGCCGCGTCTTTCGCAGTCCGGCGTTTTAGTAGTTCGTCGTAAGCGGCGACCGACGGGGCGGGACGTCGGTCCGGGGGAAGACCGGCGATCACGGCGAGCGGGTCCATCAGGCGGCGTTGGGTGAGTGAGACCACGTTCGCTGTCACCGCGGCCGAGGAAGCTCCGACCGTCTCGGCTGCCGTGACTGAATCAGTGGCGGCAGCTCGGCGGGCTTCGACGGCGACGACTTCGGCGAGCACGGAACCGACACTCATCGCGGCGCGGATTCCCGCGATCACCGTGCGGGCGGGAAGGTGCCGGTGTAGCAGCAGAACGTCGAGCAGCTCACGGGTGCCGGCTGCATCACCGTTGACGCGGCGGGACGCGTCCCAGAAGGCCTCATGTTCGGCCGTGAACGCCCCGGTGGCCCGGGCATGAGAGAGGACCGTGGAGCCGGAGAGCGCGCCGGGTTTGATTCGGAGGACCTCGAGGTAGTGGTCCAGGAGCACGGCCTGCCCGTTGCGGACAGCGACGCGCTCATGACGGGCGACGAGTCGACGCCCGTCGAAGATCAACACTTCCGATGCGCGCAGCAGCGCCCGAACTCTTCGGCCGATCAACGACGCGGGGACGGAGTACTTCGCCTGCCGGATCGTGACCAGCGCAGAGTGATCGACCATCGGCGTCAACGGTTGTCCCGGTTCGAACCCGTCGACCGGCAACGGGGCGAGCCTGGGCCGTTCTCGTTCCCAGTCTTGTCCGACGGTGGCAAGCCGGCCCGTGATGCGGCGGTCGTCGTCGCGGGCCTCGCAGCGTTCGATGTAGTCGTTGAGCTCCGCGAGCGTCTTGACTTTCGGGACCGGGGTGAGCCAGGTGCGGCGGAACCGGCCGACCTCGCCCTCGACGCCGCCCTTCTCATGTGCGCCCCGCTCGCCCGGTTCGCAGTAGAACGCGTCGAACCCGTAATGGGAGCGGAACAACGCCCACCGATCGTTCTCCTCCCGCCTCCGGCCGACGCTGAGGACCTTCTTCACTGCCTGGCCGAGGTTGTCGTACTTGATCTGCATCGTCGGGATCCCGCCCAGCTCTTCGAACGCGGTGACATGCCCCTCGAGGAACGCTTCTTGCGACAACGTCGGATAGACCCGGTGGATCGCTTTCCCCGAGTGCGACATCCGGTAGACGAAGATGAATACCTTCGTTCGCGTCCCCTCGAGGTCGATCCAGAATTCCCCGAAATCGACCTCTGCTTCCGCGCCCGGCGCGTGCTCCTGCGGCACGATCGCGACCGAGGAGAGTGCGTCGACTTCCGCGGCGATCTGCGAGCGACGAGCGCGCACGTAATCCCGCACGGACGGATACCCGACGTCGGCGGCATGCTCATCGACGAGCCTGTTCCAGATCCGTGTCGCGGTGTGGCGCTGCTTCCGTGGTGCGGTCAGATGTTCCCGCAACATCGCATCGATCGCGTCCTTGAATGGGCCAAGCTTCGGCGCAACCCGATCCGGAACCTTCCGCGCCGGCGGCTCTGCGGATTGCAACGCGCGACGCACCGTGTTCCGTCCCACGCCATACCGGTCAGCGAGCTTGCGCGTGCCTAACCCCTCGATCCGCGCGTCGCGCCTGATCCTCGCGAACAGATCCATCCGACTCTCCACCCACCACCTCGATCCCGCGCCCCCGATGGGCACGGAACTAGCGATACAGGTGGTCCCGAATCAGACCGACACGACCCACCGAAAACACCGAGGGTGGTCTCCGTTCAGAGTGACAAACCGGTCTCAGATCAAACTGACATAGTCACCAGCCGCGTCATGCCGACCGAGAACGTCCACGAGTCCCCGTCCTGACCTTCGACCGAGGCGAACCCGAGCGGCCCCGCCATGTCCACGTCCTCAGTCGGGGCGCAGCCCTCGTCGGTGCAGATCTGCACCTGATCGACGGCCGAGGTGTCACCGTCGAGCTGGATGACGATGGTGTTCGCGCGGCCCGCTCACCGGGCACGCGAACGGGACACAGCCCGTCAGATCCATCGCGGTCACCGGCCCGGCCACGGCCGCGATCCCCGCCCGCCGTCTCCTCGTCATCCTCACCAAGCCCGCACCATCCGATCCTGCTTCCATCTCGACGCTACGGACCGATCCTCCGATCGTCCCGCTCTCTGGACCTCACAGAGCTCTCACGCTCTCTTCCGAATGGACGTATGCTACCGTGGTAGATACATCAGTTTCTATACAAGAAACATCAGGCGGTGATTCATATGCGCGGCGGTGTGATCCTGTTCCGGGGAACCGGGGCCGATGCGCGCCGCTATGTCGAGGCCGACCGTTCCCGCGCCGATGACTACTACCTCGGCGCAGAGACTTCCGTGGCGGAGTTCACCGCGCTCGACGGTGCCGGGAACGTGACCGCCACACTCGGACTGGAACCAGAGGTGTACGCGGGCTGGGTGGACTGGACGAACCCGGTCACGGGTGAGTCGATGGGCAAGCCACGATTGCCGGGGGAAGGGCGGCAGGGCTCGCCCAGGTTTGCGGAGATGGTGGTGAACGCCCCGAAGTCGCTCTCGATCGCCGCCGCGCTCCACCCCGAAGTCTCTGATGCTTTCGAACTGGCGCAGCAGGACGCCGTGGGCGAGATTCAACGGTGGCTCGCACAGCACTCTGTGACCCGTGTCGGGCCGCGCGGCAAGCAGGAGGTTGTGCCCGTCGAGCAGTTGCAGACGGTAGCGGTGTCGCACCGCAGCAGTCGGGCGGGTGATCCGCACCGGCATATCCACTTCCAGATCGGCACACGAGTATGGGCGGCAGGGAAGTGGCGGGCGCTGGACACGGCGGCGCTGTTCAAGCAGCAAGGCGCGATCCGCGCCCTCGGCACCGCCGTCATCGCCGCGCACCCGGAGCTTGCGGAGGTGCTGGATCGGCACGGCCTCACCCTCGATCCGGTATCGGGCGAGGTGGTCGAGATCGAGCGGTTCAACGGTGTGATGAGCAAGCGGGGCGAGCAAGTACGCAAGCATCTCGAACGGCTCGAAGCGGAGTGGGAGGCGGCGCATCCGGGCGAGGCGATGGGGCCGGTCGTCCCCGCCCGGCTCGCGGCGAAAGCGTGGGCGTATGAGCGGCCAGCGAAGAAGCCCACCACCCTCCGCGAAGAACACGCCTGGGTGACCGAGCTACGCGACGCCGGCTACGACCCCGAGACCTTGCGCCGGCCTGTGCGTCGTGTGCCGGCGTCGCTGGATGACCTCTCCGTGCAGACCGTCGCAAGCAGGGCGCTGGATCGCTGCGCGGCAGGGGGTTCGGCGTGGACGCGGCACACGGTGCAGGAGCACGCGACCCGGATCATGACCGAGTACGGCGTGCAAGCAGCACCCGAAGAGATACGCGAGTTCCTGCGCATCGCAACCGCCCTGGCGATGGAGGATTGCCTCTCGATCCTCCCGCACGGCGCACCGACGCCGGAGCATGTGGCGCACCTCACGTCGCTCAGGGTGGTGCAGGCCGAGACGGAACTGCGCGACATCCTGACCGCACGAGTGCCGAAGCGGGAGCCGAGGCACCCGGACGTGCGCGACGCGGCAAGGGCGCGGGGTCTCGATGCGGGGCAGGAGCGCGCCGCCGCAGCGGTCGCATCGAGTGATCCGCTCGTGATCGTGGAGGGCGCAGCCGGGGCGGGCAAGACCACCATGCTCGGCGTCGCAATCGAGGTCGCGGCGCAGCATGGGCGGGCGTCGCGGGTGGTTGCGCCGACGTTGCGCGCCGCTCAGGTCGCGCACGATGAACTCGGGGTGCCCGCGACCAGTGTTGCGGCGCTCGTGCATGCCCACGGGTGGCGGTGGAACAGCGACGGCGTATGGACGCGCCTCGTACCGGGCGACACCGACTCGGAGACGGGGCGCACCTATCGCGGCCCGTCCAAGGACGCACGGCTCGCGCGGGGTGAGCGGGTGATCGTGGACGAGGCCGGGATGCTCGACCAAGACACCGCAATCGCCCTCCTGACCGTCACCGCCGAGGCGGGCGCGACGGTCGCACTGGTCGGGGATCGCGCGCAGCTCGCCGCAGTTGGTCGTGGCGGGGTGCTCGATATGGCCGCGCACATTCGGGGGCGCACGTTCGATATGGCCGAGGTGCACCGCTTCACCGACCCCGCCTACGCCGAGGTCACGCTACGGATGCGCGACGGACGCGACCCCGGCGAGGTGTTCGACCAGCTCGCCAGCCTCGGGCTGATCCGTCTGCACGAGAGCGGCGACGAGGCGCGCGAGCATATCGCCCAGGAGCGGCAGGATGGCGAGGCCGTCACCGTCAGCACGAACGATGAGGCCCGTACTATCAACGCCCGCATCCGCGAGGAGCGAGTCTCGCAAGGTGTCGTCGACGACACGACGACCGTGTACGGGAACGACGGCCTGCCTATCGGGGCCGGGGATGTGATTCAGACGCGGAAGAACAACGCCGATGTGGGGGTGGCGAATCGGCAGCAATGGGTCGTGCAGCGCGTCGAGGACGACGGCGCGGTCTCCGTGCGCGAGGCCGGGAGCGGGCGGAAGCGGCAGCGCACCGTCAGGCTCCCCGCTGAGTATGTGGCCGAGCACGCGCACCTGTCGTATGCGGTGACCGCCTACGGGGTGCAGGGCGCAACCGTCGCGGGGTCGCACACGATCCTCACCGATGCCACCAGTGCCGCAGGTGTGTACGTCGGCATGACCCGCGGGCGAGAGTCGAACGTGCTGCATGTCGTCGCCGGGAACCTGACCGACGCCAGGGCGCAGTTCATCGAGGCGATGGAGCGCGACCGCGCCGACCGCGGACTTGCCGACGCTACCCGCCGAGCCGTCGAGGAAGTGGCCGGGTTGGTCGAGAACGGCCCCGTGCGGTTCGTGAGCGACGAGATAGCGGCGCTCGACAAGCGTGCGGCAACGGCTGAGGCGCAGGCGGCACGCTGGCAACAGGTCAGCGCCGCCCTTGCCGACCTCAGCGACCGCGAGACGGCACTACGCGAGAACGCACGCGCCACCGAGCAGACCGCGCGGCAGCGTTCCGAGCAGGTGCGCGCCGAGGTGACCGCGCCCCTCGTCTCCGCGGCGAGAGCGGCACTCACCGAGTGGGAGCAGGCCGACGCCGCCGAGCAGGCGGCAGGCGAGCAGGTGCGGGCGGTGTCATGGTTCGGGAAGCGCCGCGCCCGCGACGAGCACGAGAACGCCCAGGCCCGAACCCGCGAAGCGCGCCAGCAGTTGACGAACGAGTGGGGTGAGCCGCCGAAGTGGAACGAACGTGCCGACGCCTGGGTGGAGCGAGTCACCCGGCCCCGGATCGAGAACGACCCGCGTGTGATCGACGCCGAGCAGGAGCACCGGGCGGCACGCGACGCGATGCTGAGCAGACCAGAGCGAGCGCAGACCGCACGACTCGCGGCGTTCGCGCGGGTGTTCGGTGCGGAGACGGTGAGCCGCAATCGGCAGGCGTACCTCGGTACGAACTCTGCACGACAGGCCGCAAGCGCGGCGCAGACGGCGAGGCGAGCGCGCAAGGAAGCCGAGCTGCTGCGCTCCCTCACGCCTGCCGAGGCAGTCGGGAGGATCGAGCAGACCCGCGCAGCACAGGCCGCACGCGAGGCCCAGCGGGTGGAGCGGGAACGCGCCAGGCTGCATGACTTCGACCAGCAGCATCGCAGTGCACCTCGACAAGACGGCCCGGCGCGCGGCTTGTAAGCCAGCACGGTCGGGCTGCCGCGGGCTTGTCGCGCCCTTGCCCTCGGCTACCGTCCGAGGCTCGGGCCGCTACGCCCGCTGCCAGGCGAGTCGTCGTGTCCGAACGCATCTGGCGGAGGCAGGGTGCGGCGGTGTTCGCGGGCGGCGTCCAGCTCGTGGTCGAGCAGGGCAGGGTCGCGGGTGCTCTGACGTGTCGTGAAACCCTGGGCGTGCTCGTCCAGCAGCCCCATCAGCCGGTCGTGCTGTTCGGCGTCCTGGACGGTGACGAGGTTTGGGCGGAGCAGCGCGTCCAGGCCTGAGTGGTCTTGAACGATGGCGAGGGTGCGGGCGTGGGCGAACACGTCGCCGGGAATCTGCGACCAGTCGATCACCCATCCGGCATTGCGGGCGAGTTGGTTGAAGAAGACGTGCTGGCTTCTTGTGTTCACGTCGCGGGTCGCGTGGATCGAGAACCGAGAACTTTTCGATCTGATGCAACATGCGGTGGTTCCGCGGGTTTCCGGGCCTCCGGGTCGCCATGATCGCGTCCGCTTGCCAGCGTATCCGTGGAGTGGGGTGCACAAGTGCCCGCGAGTAGCGCTCGGCCGTACGATTCCGGGCGACTCCCCGAGGGTTTGGTTCGTGTCGTGACCCATGTCATCCATCATAGCGTTGCGTTAGATGCAATAATGATGGGGTGAGTGAGGATGCGGAGGTGTTGCTGCTTCGGCAGCCGGGCGTCGTGCCGTTGCACGAGGACGCTGCGGTATTCAGTGGCATGCTCGATGGGTTCTCCCGCCAGCAGACGAGTCGCGGTCTGGCCACGCAGACGATCCAGATGCGGCGCTGGCAGGTGGAGCGGTTTCAACGGTTCGCGGACTCGTACCCGTGGGAATGGCTGCCCGGTGACGTCGAGGACTTCACCACGAGCCTGTTCAGCGGGCCACGCCCGTTGTCGCGCTCGACGGTGCGGATCTATCACCTGACGTTGCGCGCGTTCTGCGACTTCATCACCGACCAGCGCTACGGCTGGGTCGCAGAGTGCCGGTCTCGGTTCGGGTCGGTGCCGACGCAGGTGTGCTTCGAGTGGAACACGGTCGCGCACACCGTCGACTTCGAGGGCACGCCGGGTCGGCGGCCGCTGGACTACGACGAGCTGGACGCGCTGTTTGCTGTCGCGGACGCTCGCGTGGAGACGCTGCGGCGGCAGGGCCGCAAGGGCGCGCTGGCCGCGCTGCGAGATGCCCAGCTGCTGAAGACGACCTATGCGTGGGGGCTGCGCCGCCGCGAGGTGCTGGGCTTGGATGTGGTCGATCTGCGGACGAACGCGAAGACACCGCAGTGGGGTCGGTTCGGGTTGCTGCACGTGCGGCACGGGAAGTCCTCAAAGGGGTCGATCCCCAAGCGCCGGTCGGTGCTGTCCCTCCCGGAGTTCGACTGGGCAATCAACGGACTGCGCGTCTACGTCGAGCAGGTTCGGGAGAGGTTCAATCCCGGCAATCACCCGGGGCTCTGGCCGACCGAGCGCGGCACCCGTGTCGGTGACCGCTACCTCGACCGCCGGTTCGCGCAGCTCCGCGACGAGGCCGAGCTGCCGGCCGAGCTGACCCTGCACAGCCTGCGGCACTCCTACGTGACGCACCTCATTGAGCTGGGCTACGCGGAGCAGTTCGTGCAAACCCAGGTCGGGCACGCCTACGCGTCGACGACAGCGATCTACACCTCGGTGACCGACGACTACCGCAACCGCGTCCTGGCGGCGGCGATAGACAAGTTCTACTTCCCGGAAGGAAGCACCTGATGACGACGAAGACGATCACCTGGCGGCTGCGCACGCTGATGGCCGAGCGGGGCATGTTCAAGACCACCGACCTCCTCGAACCGCTGAAAGCCGAGGGCGTCGCGCTCTCCCGCGAGCAGGTGTTCCGGCTGGTCACGCAGACCCCGCAACGGCTCAACGTCGAGGTCCTCGCCGCGCTCTGCACGATCCTGGACTGCACCCCCAGCGACCTGCTCGTCCTCGAACAGGTCGCCGCGCGGCCTGCTGAAGCGACGGGCACGGGCGGGCGGATCGAAGACATCGGTGATCTGCGTCCCGTCCCCGCGCGAATCACACGTCCGAAACCGTGACGATCCCGCGCGGCACCCCACAGCCGGATGGAGTGTTCGGGCTTCGCGTCGCGGCCGCACTGGCCGTCAAGGGCGTGATCGCGCCCGAACAGGTCGTCATCGACGCAGCGGAGAAAATCGTGCGAGCAGGCGCGCGGAACGGGGCGCTGCGGCTGCTGACCAGCGAGCAGTTCGATCCCCATGAACTGCACGCTGAAACGTTGAGGGAGGTGCAGATGCTGCTGGCGAGCCTCGCCCGCGACGGCGCGACGGGCATCGGCCTGCCGCTCTGCCCCTCCTGCCGCACGAGGAAGGTCGTCAAGGCCCGCAACGAGCACGGTGAGCGTGAGTGTTTCCGATGCACTCAGCGCCGCTCCTATGGTGAATGTGCCCAGTGCTTGCGAATG
Organism: Microbacterium paulum; assembly: GCF_015707995.1. GTDB lineage: Bacteria > Actinomycetota > Actinomycetes > Actinomycetales > Microbacteriaceae > Microbacterium > Microbacterium paulum. Next base: position 16,738 of record NZ_JAAGRY010000009.1, on the reverse strand, counting down.
AAGAAGCTCACCGCGATCAACGCCGACGGGCAGCGCGTCTGCCAGCGCTGCGGCCCAGAGGGCATCCCGACGTTCGCCTGCGAGAGCTGCGGGAAGACCGTCACCACCGTTGGGCGCGTCGACGGGCGACGGGTCTGCCTGAACTGCCTGCCGCCACGCCTGCGTCGCTGCGTCTCCTGCGGGCAGCAGAAGAAGATCGCCGCGACGATCCTGCACGGCCCGCACTGCTTCGCCTGCCACAACCGCATCCTCCGCAACGCCGCACCCTGCCCCGGATGCGGCCAGAAGCGCATCCTCGCGTTCCTCAGCGAGGACGACCACCCCTGTTGCGCGGCCTGCGCCGGGCAGCCTCCTCGATACGCCTGCCGCCGCTGCGGCAGCGAAGAACACAACTACGGTCGCCTCTGCGGGAAGTGCGCGCTCAGCGACCGCTGCGACGACATCCTCACCGGACCCGACGGTGAGTTCCTTCCTCCGATGCAGGCACTGCGCGACTACCTGCTCGCCCAGCCCCGTCCGGCTCAGGTCATCAAGTGGCTGCGCATGGGGCCAAGCACGGACCTGCTGCGCGACATCGCCTCCGGGCGAGCGTCAATCGACGCGGTGCTCGACACGCCGCGGCCGAGTAAGCCGTTGATCTACCTGCGGACGCTGCTCCTCGACGCCGGTGCCCTTCCCCGCGACACGGCCGCCACGAGGCAGCTGATGGCCTGGGCGGCGCAGACCATCAGCGAGGCACCGGCCGAGCATCACCAGATGCTGCGCACCTACACCCGATGGGTACTTCTCCGCCGCGCCAGCCGAAACGACTCCGGCGACATCCCCATCGGAGCCGCCCGGCACGTCAAAGCATCCCTGCGTGGCCTGGTCGCCTTCCTCACGTGGATCGAAGAACAGCAGACGCCCCTGGCCTCCCTCACCCAGGCGCAGATCGAAGAGTTCATCACCCTTCGCACCGCCCGCCGTTGGCTCCCGCAGTTCCTCGCCTGGGCCGCCGAACGAGACATCACACCAGACCTCGGCATCGCGACGCTCCCACGTCGAGAACCGACGATCAGCACCTCCGAAGAACAGCTCGAACACGTCATCCGCATCCTCGCGACGGATCGCACCATCGCGCTCGATGCCCGCCTCGCATCGCTGCTGATCGCCGTCTACGGGCTCCCGGCCAGCAAGGTTCTCCTCCTGCGCCGCAACCAGCTCCGGGATCGAGACGCTTCCCTCGACCTCCTCATCGGAGACCGCCCACTCGCGCTCTCCGATCCGATCGCCATCCTCGCCAGGGAACAACTCGATCTCCTCGCGGAGCCAACGCCCGATGGCTGGCTCTTCCCCGGCCTACGGCCCGGCCAGCCGCGTGACCCGCAGTATCTCAATCGCCGACTCCGCCCGTTCGGCGTCTCCATCTCCGAGTTGCAGAACATCGCCCGATTCCGCCTCGCAGGAGCGGTCCCAGCGAAAGTCCTCGCAGACATGCTCGACTTCAGCGTCGCCACCTTCGAGAACTATGCCCGCCTCTCCGGCAGCACCCGTGGCGACTACCCCGCCCTGCGCGGCACGGCACCAGCCGCGTTGAGAAAAGGCCCGAAAATCCAGTAGACAGGAACCCATGACCGACTACCCCACGAACCATGACCTCGGCCGGATCGACGTCATCGAGCTTGACGATACCCCTGCCCTGAGTCGTGACGTCGCCCTCGATATCGCGGCGATCCAAGCCTCCTGGCCCGACTTCGAGGGCTCCTTCGACTCGCTACAGGGCCGCAGAATGATGGGACTGTTCTACGGCCAAGACGATGTCTATCGGCTGTCCTCCGCGCGTCTCGATCGAGACCACGACAATCCACTCGGTCTCGACGAGACCGTGATCCCAGGCGGCAGCTATCTGCGCCTGCGCCTGCGCGGCAGCGCACCGTCCATCTACGAGGACATCGCCCCAGCATTCGACGCGCTCTTCAAACACGCAAACCACGACCCTGAACGGCCACACATCGAGTACTACCGCCGCGAGGGCGAGGTTGACTGCCTCGTCCCGATCAACTCATCGAGCTGACCTCAGACAAGGCGGATAGTTCTCACTCGGATAATGCACTTCCACCGGTAGTCGTCTCGCCCCACACCCAGGCGAGCCCGTCGGAGAACGCATCGGCGTCGAGGCCGCGCAGGTGGTCGCGGGCGGCGAGCTGTCCGAAGACGCGCTCGGCCTCGCCGACGATGAACTGCGGGCGGCAGTGGATGATGCCGGTGCCGCCGGGGTGGGTGTCGGTATCTCTGATCTCGCCCGCCCAGTCGTACAGGTCGCGGGTCAGGTGCCGATGGATCGCGAGCAGATGAGGGAGGTCGTAGCTGCCGGGGATCGGGTGTTCGCGGAGTTCACCCATGCGCTGGCCGATGACCTCGGTTTCCACGAACTTCCAGTGCTCATAGTCCGTGATGCCGAGCTTGTTGACCAGAACATCAGAGCCCGGATAGGTGTAGTGATCCGGCATGAGCGCGAGCTACCGCGCAGGAGCGAAACGAGCCTCGGCCCGTGCGATCACCTCGGCCACAGCCTCGTCAGCGGTGACCTCGCCCCGCACCTGCCGCGCCAGCAGTTCCAGGCCCTCGGGCGACATTGCCTCTCCAGCGGTCTGCTGCCCGGCCTGCACTTCCGCGAGGACGCGCTGAACGTGCGCCTCGGATACGCGAGTCTTCGTAGCCATGCGGGTGCCTCCTTGTGGTCGGCGTTCTTGGGCTAGTTTACGGCGCTTGGCCGACATTCACATGGAAGCAGGGCACGGGGGTGCCGATTCGGCACAACGGGCGATGGAGCATCAGGACTCGCTGCTCTCGCTCGGGGCGCTGGTGAAGAGTGCGAGGAACTTCTCTCGCGGGATCACGATGCGCCGCCCGAGCTTGACGTGCGGGATGGTGCCCTCGTTGATGCTCGTGGTGATCGTGCGGGGATCGACGCCGAGGGCTTCGGCGGCTTCCTTGCGGGTGATGACGAGGCTGCGCCGCTTGCGGAGGTCGTCCATGTCGAGGGTGCTCTGCCGCATCATCACACCGTCCGTTCGTGTCAGCGCCGAGAAATGTGGTTCTTTACACCGTAGAGAATCACACTTGCGTTGTCAAGTATCGCACTGTAGATTTCTACTATGGAAAGAGAAAGAGTGCGGGGCAACCCCGCAGGGACCACGAACGCGCACGTCGCGCAGAACATCCGCGCGGCTCGCCAAGCGATCGGCATGGACTTGCGCACCATGTCCGAGGGCCTGAAAGCGGCCGGGCGCAAGCTCTCCACCTCGGGCATCAGCAAGTTGGAGGCCGGGGATCGCCGCGTGGACGTGGACGACCTGACCGTGATCGCCCATCTGCTGCGCACCACCCCGGCCGCGCTCTTGACGCCCCCGGACGAGCAGACAACGCTCACGGGCGTACCGGAGGGGTACGAGCCGGAAGAGATCGACAGGTGGATGCGCGGGGAACTCGTGCTCACCGATGAGGGGCTGTTCAACTACTGGCAGCAGGAATGGGTGATCTGCACCGACCGCATCCACTACCTCGAAACCACGCTCGCGGGCATGACCGCTCCCGACCCGGACGACCCCGAGAAGCCGCGAGCGAACCCCAAGACCATCGCCGCCTACACCGAGCGGCTACAGACCGCCAGGGCGCGCGAGCAGGTGATCCGCGAGCGGGGCGTGCAGATCGACCCGACCGGGCGCGTGTTCAACGCCAAGGACTACACCGAGAACTACGCCGACACCCACCAGCCCGGACAGACCACCGCAAGGAGCACCCTGTCATGACCACGAAGCAGCCCGAGCACAGCGGCGGGGGTGAGAAGCAGCAGCGGCGTTCGCGCTCCCGGCAGCCCGGCTCGATCCAGGCCTACGACACCGACAAGGGCAGACGGTGGCGGTTCCAGATCTACGTCCTGAAAGACCCCGAGTACCCCGAGATGGGATCGCGCAGGCTCACCCGCTCCGGGTTCACCAGCACCGACGAAGCGAACGACGCCTTGCAGGAGGCGTTGAAGCAGCGCAAGCAGAACGAGAAGTTCGGCAACAAGGTACCCACACTCGGCGTCTACGCCGACGAGTGGGCGGCAGGGTTGAAGCTCGCGGCCTCCACGATCAAGGGGTACAAGAAGATCATCCGCAACCACATCCGCCCGCAGCTCGGCACGATCCGGCTCGACAAGCTCACCGCCACCAGGATCGCCCGCCACTATCGCGACTTGGAGAAGTCGGGCCGCAAGGACACCTACGGCAAGGGCAAACCGCTCTCTGCGAACTCGGTTCACAAGGTGCATGTCGTGTTGGGTGCGATCCTCGATGCGGCGATGGACGAGGGGCACTTGACGGTGAACCCGTCGAAGAAGAAGCGCACCGTCAAGCCTCCGACCACGAGCGAGGTGCGGGCGCAGAAACCTGAAATCGTCACTTGGACAGCCGAGCAGTTGCAGACGTTCCTCACCTGGAACCGCGACGAGTTGGAAGACGAGCTGTTTCCGCTGTGGCGGCTCATCGCCTACACCGGCATGCGCAGAAGCGAAGCCCTCGCCTTGAAGTGGAGCGACCTCAACACCAAGGCGATGCGCGTCAGCATCCGCCGCGCGGTCGATACCGACGACTGGACGAAGACCAAGCCCCCGAAGACCGGCAACGCGCGCGTGATCGACGTAGACGAGGACACCCTGAAAGTGCTCGCCTCCTACAAGGTCGCCCGCGCGGAACTGGCATTCGAGCTTGCCAAGGCCGACGCCTACATCTTCGGCGACGACGACGGGAAGCTGCGCTCACCCGACGCGATGACGAGCCGCTGGGATCGCCGCATGAACTGGCTCACCACGAAGAACGACACCATGCACCGGGTCACGATCAAGGGGCTGCGTCACACCCACGCGACCCTGCTGCTCGAACTCGGCGAGCATCCCAAGGTCGTCCAAGAGCGCCTTGGGCACTCAACGATCACGACGACGATGAACATCTACTCCCACGTCACCCCGACCATGCAGCGGTCGGCCGTGACCCGCTTCGCTGCCCATCTCGGCCACGCTTAGCACTTTTTCTAGCACTTCCGACGAAGACGACCCCCAACCTGGAGAACTAAATCCCAGGTCAGGGGCCATTTCATTCGCGTGCGCGAGGGGGGACTTGAACCCCCACGCCCTATACGGGCACTAGCACCTCAAGCTAGCGCGTCTACCTATTCCGCCACCCGCGCAGAGTGGTTTCGGTGCTTTCGCAACCGAGGATCGACATTACCACGTCTGCGAGGCAACCTCGAACCGAGGGCGGAGTTCGTCAGCCTGCAGACACCCCGAAGAGCAATCCGAGACCGTACGTGACGGCGGCCGCGCCGTAACCGATCGCGAGCTGACGCAGGCCGCGCTTGAGGGGCGGCGCGCCCGAGAGCAGCCCGACCATGGCGCCCGTGGCGAGCAGAGCGATGCCGACCAGGACGAGGGCGACCACGACCGCCGCCGTGCCGCTGAGGCCGAAGATCCAAGGCAGCACGGGGATGATGGCGCCCGAGGCGAAGAACAGAAAGCTCGACACGGCCGCGCCGAGGGCGCTGCCGACGACGTCGTGATCGCCGCTGACCGCCACCGGACCGGTGATCGGGTGCGCGTCTTCGACCGCGTGGGCGGCCTGGATGACCCGCCGCGCGCGGGCCTCGGCCTCGTCTTCGGGCATGCCGCGGGTGCGATAGACGAGGGCCAGCTCGTTGGCGTCGAGATCGAGATCGGGGAACGCGGCGTCGGCGTAGTCGCTCGGTTCGGTGGCATCGAGCATCTCGCGCTGCGACCGCACCGAGACGTACTCACCCGCTCCCATCGACAGGGCGCCCGCGAGCAGGCCCGCGATGCCGCTGAACAGCACGAACTGCGCGGAGACCCCCGTCGCGCCGATGCCCATCACGAGGGCGAGGTTCGAGACGAGTCCGTCGTTGGCGCCGAACACGGCAGCGCGGAACGTGCCCGACAGGCGCCGCCGCCCACGCGCAGCGAGGCCGCGCACCACTTCGCGGTGCACCTTCTCGTCGGCGGCCATCTGCGCGGTCGCGTAGGGCTCGCTGTCGTAGGGCGAACGCTGCTCGGCGTTCTGCGCGAGCGCGAGCACGAAGATCGACCCGAACCGCCGCGCCATCCACCCGAGGGTGCGCGCGTTGAGGCTCGGAGCGGGCAGGCGCTGCGGCTCGGAACCGAGCAGATCGAGCCAGTGCTGCTCGTGGCGGCCCTCGGCGTCGGCGAGGGCGAGCAGGATGTCGCGCTCCTCACCGTCGCGGCGGCGGGCGAGGTCACGGTAGACCTGTGCCTCGGCACGTTCCTCGGCCAGATAGCGCGCCCAGCGCCGCCGATCGGCGGGTGTGGGCTCGGGGCGGGTGGTGGTCACGGACTCTCCTCGCTGTCTCCCCCACGCTACCCAGGCGCGCGACGCGCACCCGCCCAGAAGCCCGGATTGCCAGCATTTCGGGCCTCCGAAGCGCCCCGGGCGCGCGCACCCTGTGCGACCGACCGCGGCCGCCAGTCAGGAGTGGACGCGGCGGCGCAGCACCTCGATACGCGCCTGCAGTTGAGCGACCGTCGCGCGCGCCACTTCCGGTCCCCCGCACACCCGGCGGAGCTCTGCGTGCACCGACCCGTGCGGCTCGCCGCTCTGACGCGCGTACAGGCCGACGAGACTGTTCAGCAGTTGCCGCTGCTCCTTCAGGGTGCGGTGCAGGGCCGGGGGCAGGCTCGCATCGAGTCCGCCCGCGGCAGAGGCATCCGTGCCGACCTCGCCGGCCGCCTCACCGACACTCGCGGCGCCCTCGCGGGCTTCGCGCACGCGCCGGTGGCGCCCCTGACGCGCCTGGCGCTGCATGAGCAGCTCGTGCACGTGCTCGGGTTCGAGCAGGCCCGGCAGGCCCAGGAACTCCTCCTCTTCGGGCGTGCCCGGCACGGCGAGCTGCCCGAACTCCTTGCCGTCGAAGAGCACCCGGTCGAAGTGGGCGACCGATCCGAGCGCCTGATACGAGAACTCCTGCTCGAGGTCGTCGGATGCCTTGTCTTCGCGCTCGGCCTCGGCCAGGAGCGTGTCCTCGAGCCCGTCGTCGTCGCCCGCCTCACGGTCGAGGGCGTGGTCGCGCTCGCGCTCCATCTCGCCGGCGAGGCCCAGCAACACCGGCACGTTCGGCAGGAACACCGACGCCGCCTCGCCGCGGCGCCGCGCCCGCACGAAGCGGCCGATGGCCTGCGCGAAGAACAGCGGCGTCGACGCGCTCGTGGCATAGACGCCCACCGCGAGACGCGGCACGTCGACGCCCTCCGAGACCATGCGCACCGCCACCATCCACCGGGTCGTGGCGTTCGCGAACGTCTCGATGCGACCCGAGGCGGCCTTGTCGTCGGAGAGCACGACCGTCGGCGCTTCGCCCGTGATCCCGTGCAGGATCGCGGCATACGCCCGCGCGGCGGTCTGATCGGTCGCGATGACGAGTCCGCCGGCGTCGGGCACGTCTTGCCGCACCTCGCTGAGCCGGCGGTCGGCGCTGCGCAGCACCGCGGGAATCCAGTCGCCCTCGGGGTCGAGGGCCGTGCGCCACGCCTGCGCGGTGACGTCTTTCGTGTTGTCCTGCCCGAGGTGGGCCTCGAGCTCGTCACCGGCTTTGGTGCGCCAGCGCATCTTGCCCGAGTAGACGAGGAACAGCACGGGCCGCACGACGCCGTCGGCGAGGGCGCGGCCGTACCCGTAGTTGTAGTCGGTGCGCGACAGCCGGATGCCCTTCTCGTTCGGGTGGTACTCCACGAACGGGATCGGGGCCGTGTCGCTGCGGAACGGTGTGCCGCTCAGCAGCAGGCGCCGAGTCGCGCGCCCGTACGCCTCGCGCAGCGCATCGCCCCAGCTGAGCGCGTCGCCGCCGTGGTGCACCTCGTCGAGGATCACGAGCGTCGGTTTCTCGTCGACGAGCCGGCGGTGCACGGATGCCTTGACCGCGACCTGTGCGTAGGTGACCGCAACCCCGTGGAAGTGCCGGGCGTGGGTGTGCTGCCGGTTGCTGAAGCGCGGATCGAGTCGGATGCCCACACGGGCCGCGGCGTCGGCCCACTGGGTCTTCAGGTGCTCGGTGGGAGCGACCACGACGATGCGCTCGACCACGCCGCGGCGTAGGAGCTCGGAGGCCAGACGCAGCGCGAAGGTCGTCTTGCCGGCGCCGGGGGTCGCCGCGGCGAGGAAGTCGCGGGGGCCCTTTCCCGGGCCGTGCGGTCCGTCGAGGGTGAAGTACTCCTCGAGCGCTTCGGCCTGCCACGCGCGCAGGTTCTGCGCCGTTCCCCACGGCGCGCGCTGCGGGAACGCGGGAGACAGGTGCTCGGCGGCGAAGCTGCCGAACTGGGTCGGGTGAGCGCCCTCCTCCTGCCCCTGCTCGTCCGCCGTCACGAGTGACCACCCTAAACGAGGTCGCCGACACCCGGGTCTGAACCGCGGCCGCGAACGGACGCCGCGACCCGGGTAGCCTCGAAGGACCCGAGTCAGGAGAACCATGAGCCGGAACGAACCCACCCCCGACGAACATCGCTCGCCGTACGTACCGAACGAGAGCGCCCACCCGTGGCGTCGCATGGTAGCGATCGGAGATTCGTTCACCGAGGGCATCGGCGATCCGATCGAGCGCACGACCGATGACCACCGCGGCTGGGCCGACCGCGTCGCCGAGGTGCTCGGCGCGCAAGTCGACGACTTCGCCTACGCCAACCTCGCCGTGCGCGGCAAGCTGATCGGGCAGATCGTGGCCGACCAGATCGAACCCGCTCTCGCGCTGAACCCCGACCTCATCACGTTCTCCGCCGGCGGCAACGACGTGATCCGCCCCGGCGGCGACCCCGACGCCGTCGCGCTGCAATTCGAAGACGCCGTCGCGCGGCTGTCATCGCAGGGCGCCACGGTCGTCGTGTTCACGGGCGTCGACACCGAGTTCACGCCCGTCTTCCGAGGCATCCGCGGGCGTGTCGCGATCTACAACGAGAACATCCGCGCCATCGCGGACCGCTACGACGCGATCGTCGCCGACCAGTGGGCGCTCAAAGAGGTGCAGGACATGCGTTTCTTCGACGACGACCGCCTGCACTACAACGCGCTCGGCCACCACGAGATCGCCCGCATGGTGCTGCGCGCCCTGAACGTGCCGAACGAGCTGCAGCCCATGCAGCCCGACCCGCTGCCCACCCTCACGTGGCGCGAGGCCCGCACGAACGACTTCGTCTGGGCACGTGCGCACCTGGTGCCGTGGGTGCTGCGGCGCCTGCGCCACCAGAGCTCGGGCGACAACATTTCGGCCAAGCGCCCCGACGCCCTGCCGGTGTCGACCGAAGCGCCCGCGCGCGACCGCACGGCCGGGCCCGGGCAGCAGGTCTGACCGCGGACCAAGGTGCTGGCTTCGCGTGGGCTCCGCCCCGCGCGGGTCTCAGGGGCGGAGCGCCCAGAGCGCGACGGAGGCCGCCGCAGCGACGTTGAGCGAGTCCACTCCCCCGGCCATCGGGATCGTGACGATCGTGTCGGCCGAGGCCAGCGCGTTCCGCGACAGGCCGTCGCCCTCGGCACCCAGCACGAGGGCGACCTGTTCTGGACGGGCCGCGGCGAAGACATCCAGCGCCACGGCGTCGTCCGCGAGGGCGAGCGCCGCGACGTGCAGCCCCGCCTCGCGGAGCGTGTCGCGGGCCGCCTTCCAGCCGCCCTCGATGCCCTCCGGAATGCGCGTCCACGGCACCTGGAAAACCGTGCCCATGCTGACCCTGACGCTCCGCCGGTACAGCGGGTCGGCGCACCGCGGCGTCACGAGCACCGCGTCGGCGCCGAGGCCCGCCGCCGCGCGGAAGGCCGCCCCGACGTTGGTGTGGTCGACGATGTCTTCGAGCACGAGCACCAGACGCGCGCCGGCGACGACGTCGGCGACCGCGGGCAGCGCGGGGCGCTCCATGGATGCCAGTGCACCGCGGTGCACGGCGTAGCCGGTGAGCTTCTCGGCGACATCGTCATCGACGAGGTAGATCGGCGCCTCCGGGGCGAGCGCCTCGGCATCCGACAGCCATTTCTCCTGCACGAGCACCGAGCGGGGGCGGTGCCCCGCGGCGATCGCGCGACCGATCACTTTCGCCGACTCCGCGATGTAGAGCCCCTCGGCGGGTTCGGTGCGCCGGCGGAGGGCCACGTCGGTCAGATCGCGGTAATCGACCAGGCGCGGATCGGACGGGTCTTCGATCCTCACGACGGGCATACCGCCATGTTGTCACGGCCCGCGCAACATCCTCGAAACGCCGGGGGCGTACGCTCGATGACGAGGGGGTGCCATGACCACGGTGCTGGAGTTCGACGCGCAGACCGCCGCCTCGCTCGAACGCGCGATCACCGCCCTGTCCGGACGCCGCATCGCCGTGCTCACCGGGGCGGGCGTGTCGACCGACTCGGGCATCCCCGACTACCGCGGTAAAGGCGCGCCGACCCGCACACCCATGACGGTGCAGCAGTTCCTCGCCGACGAGTCGTCGCGGCGGCGCTATTGGGTGGGCAGTCACCTCGGCTGGCGCACGTTCGCCGCCGCGCGGCCGAACGCCGGGCACGAAGCGCTCGCCGCCCTCGAGACCGCCGGCGTCGTGACCGGAGTGATCACGCAGAACGTCGATGGGCTGCACCTGCGCGCCGGGTCGCGACGCGTGGTCGAGCTGCACGGCACCATGCGCCGCGTGCTCTGCCTGCACTGCGGGCAGGTGTTCGACCGCCGCGACCTCGCGACCCGCGTCGAGCACGATAACCCCTGGATCGCGGTGCCCGACGCCGTCGAACTCGGACCCGACGGCGACGTGCTCCCCGCCTCGACCGACGGGTTCGTGGTGCCGACCTGCAGCGTGTGCGAGGGCATGCTCAAGCCCGAGGTCGTCTTCTTCGGCGAGTACATCCCGCCCACCCGCTTCGAAGACGCCGAGCACCTGCTCGCGGCGAGCGATGCGCTGCTTGTGGCCGGGTCGTCGCTCATGGTGAACTCGGGCATCCGACTGCTCGAGCGCGCGCGGCGCCGCAAGCTGCCGGTGGTCATCGTCAACCGGGGAGAGACCCGCGGCGACGCGCGCGCGACGGTCAAGATCGACGCCGGCACCACCGAGGTGCTGCAGGCGCTCGCCGAAGCACTGCCCGGCGTTAGCTGAACGCGGGGTCGGTTGCGCACGCGCGAATCGTCGGCCGTCACGGCCGCGTAGGCTCGTACGGTGACGACTCTGCTTCTCGTGCGCCACGGCGAGACCGACTGGAACGCCGCGCGGCGCATCCAGGGATCGACCGACATCCCGCTCAACGACACCGGCCGCGAGCAGGCGCGCGAGACCGCCGCCGCCCTCGCCGCGCGCTTCGCCGGGCAGGCGCCCGTCGTGGCATCCAGTGACCTCAGTCGGGCGCGCGAAACCGCCGAGATCATCGCCGAGGCGCTGGGCGTCGCCGGCCCGCGCATCTATCCCCAGCTGCGCGAGCGCTCATATGGCGTCGCCGAGGGCATGACGATCGAGGAGTACCTCGAGCGGTTCGGTGCGTTCGACCGCGAGAACGTGCCCGAGGCCGAGTCGACGCCGCACCTGCGGGCGCGGGCGGTGTCTGCGGCTCGCCGGGTCGTGCGCGATGCGCGTCGCAGCCACGCGCCGCAGGATGTTCCCGTCATCGCCGTGGCGCACGGCGCGCTGATCGGACAGCTCATCCGGCACGCGAGCGGCGACACGCTGCCCCTCGCCGGAGAGCGTCTCGCGAACGCCTCGACCCACACCTTCCTCGTCGAGCGCGACCGGCTCGGCGTGCTGTCGTACGCCGCCGTCCCGGTCGACTGACCGCGGCCGGGTCCTGGTTTTCTGGTTTCGGCTGCTGCGCTTCTGCGGATTTCTGCAGTAGTGCGGACTCCTCGCGCCGAGGCATCCGCGGTTGTGCAGATCTCCGCGGTTATGCGCGGCGAGGACGGCGCACCCCGCGCTTCGCGCAATTGCGGAGATACGCGTACCTGCGGATGTCTCACGCCCAGGCGTCCGCAGTTGTGCAGATCTCCGCGGTTGCGACTTGGGCGGGAGTGGGTTCGACCAGGTCGCGTGCGCATAACCGCGGAGATCCCCGTATCTGCGGATGCCTCACGCCCATGCATCCGCGGTTGTGCAGATCTCCGCGGTTGCGACTTGGGCGGAAGAGGGTTCGACCAGGTCGCGTGCGCATAACCGCGGAGATGCGCGTAATTGCGGATGCCTCGCGCCGAGGCATCCGCGGTTGTGCAGATCTCCGCGGTTGCGGCGTCCGCAGGCCGGGCGCGGGGGTCAGGCCCGGGCGAGCACCGAACGGGCGTGGCGCAGCACGGGCTCGTCGACCATGCGGCCCTCGAATCGGAACACGCCCCGCTCCCCCTCGGCGGCGGCGAGTACGCCGCGCGCCCAGGTGACGGCCTGCGCGTCGGGGCGGTAGGCGGCGCGGATCGTCTCGACCTGCGCGGGGTGGATGCACGCGGATGCCTGAAAGCCGCTGGCGGCGGCGTCGGCGGCCTCGCGGCGCAGGCCGCGTTCGTCGGCGATGTCGAGGTGCACCGCGTCGATCGCCGCGATCCCCTCGGCGCCGGCGGCCATCAGCACGCGCGCACGGGCGTAGCGGGCGACATCGCGATAGCCGCCGCCTTTCTTGCGGCTGCCGGTGCCGCCGAGCGAGGCGACGAGATCGTCGGCACCCCACATGAGCCCGACGACGTTCGGTGCGGCGGCCAGCTTGTCGGCCGCGACGACGCCGCGCGCCGTCTCGCACAGCGCGATCACCTCGAAGCGGGTGTCGATACGGACGATCTTCTTGGCCGACTCGGCCTTGGGCACCATGATGCGGCGGAAGTCGGTCTGCGACAGCGTCGCCATGTCGACGTCGAAGTCGGTCGTGCCGAGGGCGTTCACCCGCACGATGACGCGCGCGGGATCGAGGTGCGCATCGATCAGTGCGCCGCGCGCCGCGGCCTTCGCGCCCGGCGACACGGCGTCTTCGAGGTCGAGGATTACCGCGTCGGCACGCGCCGCCGCCGTCGCGAAGCGCTCGGGGCGATCGGCCGGGCAGAACAGCAGGGCCGGTCCCAGGGTGAAACTCATGCGTCCTCCATCGGTGACTGGGGTGCGTGCGGTGCGCGCGGCGCGTGCGAGGCAGATGCCGCGGGCGACACGGATGCCTCGGGCGAACCCGCCTCGGAGGCATCCGGCCGGCACCACATCAACGCCGTACGGGTCGCCTGCGCGACGATCTCGCCGTTCTGGTTGCGCCCCGTGTGCGCCATCGTGACGATGCCCTGGCCGGGCCGCGACCGCGAGAGCCGCACCTCGGTGATCTCGGTCTCGGTGTAGAGGGTGTCGCCCGCGAACAGCGGATGCGGAAAGCGCACGTCGCCGAGACCGAGCTGCGCGACGAGCGTGCCCTGCGTGAGCTGCGCGACCGATGAGCCGACCATCGTGGCGAGGGTCCACATCGAGTTCATCAGCCGCTGCCCGAACGGTTGCGTGGCGGCGAATGCGGCGTCGAGGTGCAGCGCCTGCGTGTTCATCGTGAGCGTCGAGAAGAGCACGTTGTCGGCCTCTGTCGCGGTGCGGCCGGGCCGGTGCAGGTACACGGCGCCCACCTCGAACTCCTCGACGTAGAGCCCGCGCTGCACGATCTGCGTCACGGTCGGGGCCACGGGCTCGCTCACAGGGCCACGCTACCGCCGGTCACCGGCCGAGGCCCAGCGAACGGGCGATGACGAGCAGCTGCACCTCGGTGGTGCCCTCGCCGATCTCGAGGATCTTCGCATCGCGGTAGTGGCGCCCGACGGGGTATTCGTTCATGAAGCCGTTGCCCCCGAAGATCTGGGTGGCGTCGCGGGCGTTGTCCATCGCGGCGTCCGAGGCGGTGAGCTTCGCGATCGCCGCCTCGGCCCCGAACGGGCGCCCCGCGTCGCGCAGCCGCGCGGCGTGCAGCCACGCCAGGCGCGCGTTGTGCACCCGCAGCTGCATGCGCGCGAGCATGAACTGGATCGCCTGGCGCGACCCGAGCGCGTGCCCGAAGACCTGCCGGGTGTTCGCGTAGTCGAGGGCCGCCTCGAGGCATCCTTCGGCCGCACCGGTCGAGAGGGCCGCGATCGCGACGCGCCCCTCGTCGAGGATGGAGAGGAAGTTCGCGAACCCCCGCCCCCGCTCGCCGAGCAGGTTCGCCGCAGGCACGCGCGCGCCGTCGAAGGTGAGCGGGTGGGTGTCGGAGGCGTGCCAGCCGACCTTGTCGTAGGCGGGGCCCACGGTGAAGCCCGGGGTGCCGTTCGGCACGATGATCGTCGAGATCTCGCCGCGCCCGCCCTCGGTGCGCGGCCCGGTCACGGCGGTCACCGTCACGAAGCGAGTGATCGGGGTGCCGCTGTTCGTGATGAACTGCTTCGACCCGTCGATCACCCACTCGTCGCCCTCGAGCCGCGCGGTCGTGCGGGTGCCACCGGCATCCGACCCCGCCTCGGGCTCGGTGAGGCCGAAGCCGGCGAGGGCGCGCCCGGAGAGAAGGTCGGGCAGCAGCTCCTCGCGCTGCGCGTCGGTGCCGAAGCGGAACACGGGCATGGCGCCGAGGCACACGCCCGCCTCGAGCGTGATCGCGACCGACTGGTCGACGCGGCCGAGGCCCTCGATCGCGAGCCCGAGCGCGACGCTGTCGCCGCCCTGGCCGCCGACCTCTTCGGGGAACGGCAGCCCGAACAGGCCGAGCTCGCCCATGCCGCGGACGACCTCCATCGACAGCGTCTTCGTGCGATCGGCCTCGTACGCTTGCGGCGCGACCTCTTCGTCGGCGAAGGCGCGCACCATCCCGGCCAGTTCGCGCTGTTCGTCGGTGAGTCCGTACGCGGACAGGTCGAGCACAGCCATGTCATCTCCTTCGATGCGGGCGATCACGATCCGGTCACGGGCCGTCGGCGCCGCTTCTCCGGGTGTCGCGAGTCGGGTTAGTGTGCACTAACCGAGTAACGCCAGGTTAGCGAGGATTAACTGATATGGCAATGCGCTCCACCGAGACCGACACCGATCCGTCGCCCCTCAGCGGCCGCGGCCGCGCCAAGGCCCGGCGCCAGGACGATCTGCTGCGCGAGGCCGCGCGGCTGTTCGCCGCGGAAGGCTTCGACGGGGTGAGCCTCGAAGACCTCGGCGCCTCGGTGGGGATCAGCGGCCCCGCCGTCTATCGACACTTCGCCAGCAAGCGCGCGCTGCTCGGCGCGATCCTCGTGCGCACGAGCGAAGAGCTGCTGTCCGGCGGCCGTCGCGTGGTCGAAGCCGCGACGGATGCCACGGACCGCTTACGCGATCTCATCGATTTCCACGTCGATTTCGCCCTGGCGGGCGCCGACGTCATCCGCGTGCACGATCGCGACCTCGCGCGGCTCGACGACGACGACCGGCATCGCGTGCGGCGGCTGCAACGCGAGTACGTCGACGTCTGGACCGACGTCCTCGCGCGCCTGCACCCCACGCGCAGCCTCGACGACCTGCGCGTGCGGGCGCACGCCGGGTTCGGACTCATCAACTCGACGCCGCACTCCGTGCGGGCTCTCCGCGACGCGCCGCCCGACGACACCGTGCACGACATCCTCGCCGACATGGCCTTCGCCGCGCTCAGCGCCGACTGAGCGCGGCGCCGGGCCGGGTTCGCGGGGCCCCGTTCGCGTCCGACCCGGGCAGACGCCCGCTCCCCCGGCATCCGTCAGGCGAGCAGCATCGCCCGCCCCGGCTCGCGCAGCACGTCGCCGACCGCGGCGAGAAAACGCGCGCCCTGCTCGCCGTCGACCAGCCGATGGTCGAACGACAGGCTGAGGGTCACGATGTCGCGGAGCGCGATCTCGCCCTCGAACTCCCAGGGTCGCCGGCGCACGGTGCCGAGGCCCAGGATGCCCGCCTCGGGCGGGTTCAGGATCGGCGTTCCGGCGTCGACGCCGAACACGCCGAAGTTCGTGATCGAGAACGTGCCGCCGGTGAGCGAGGCGGGTGTCGCCCGTCCCGCGCGGGCCATCGCGGCGAGGTCGCGGATCGCGTCGGCGAGCTGAGGCAGGGTGAGCTGTTCGGCATCCGGGATGTTCGGCACGATCAGGCCGCGCTCGGTCGCCGCCGCGATGCCGAGGTTGACGTAGTGGTGCGTGACGATCTCGCCCGCCTCGTCGTCCCAGCTCGACCCGAGGGAGGGCTCGGCCCGAAGAGCGAGGCACACTGCTTTCGCCGCCACGGCGAGCAGGCCGATGCGGTGCTCGGCGAGACGCGGATCGGCGCGCAACCCCGCGATCAGCCGCGTCGTCTCGGTGACGTCGACTTCGAGAAAGCACGTCACGTGCGGCGCCGTGAAGGCGCTGCGCACCATCGCGGCGGCCGTCGCCTTGCGCACTCCGCGAATCGGCGTGCGGGTCTCGCGCTCGGGCGTGCGCGCGTGGCGCCCGTCCGCCACCGGCGCGCCGCTCTGCGGCACCGGCGCACCCGTCGCGGGGGCCATACGTGCGGCGAAGCGTTCGACGTCGTTGCGGCGGATCACGCCGGTGACCCCGGATGCCTCGACGAGTGCCAGATCGACCCCGAGCTGCTTCGCGAGCTGCCGCACGGGAGGCGTCGACCGCGGTCGCTCGTGACGCACGTCGAGCGGCGGAGCGCTGTCGACGACGTCGTGCGGAGCGGCGTCGAGCACGGCGGTGTCGGATGCCGCCGGCGCGGATCGCCCGCCTGCGCCGGCCGCCG
>NZ_JAAGRY010000008.1 GCF_015707995.1 Microbacterium paulum | reverse complement strand
CGGCGGGCGCGGCGACGCGCGCCGGGATGCGCTCGCCCACGGGCACGATCGCGGTGCCCGCGAGCACGTGCACGTGGGTGGCGAGGCCGCCGCTGAGCTCCCAGTGCGCACCGATGCGCTCGTGGCCGTAGGTGCGCAGGTGACGGCACTTCTGCGGCAGGGCCGAGGTGCAGCGGTCGCAGTCGCCGCAGCTGACCGCGACCGACCAGACCACGCGATCACCGAGTGCGATCGGTGCGCCCGACACGTCGAGGGCACCTCCCGCGCCGATCGACATCACCCGACCGACGCATTCGTGGCCGAGCACCATCGGTGCGGGGGCGGATCGGTGACCGGCGGCGATGTGCACGTCGGAGCTGCAGAGGGTGGCGAGCTCGACGGCGACGATCACGTCGCCGGGGGCCAGCAGGACCCCGGGCACCGCCATCGTCTCGAGGGGCGCACCGACGCCCGTCCACACTTTCGCGACCGCGGCGGGGCGCAGCACCTCGTCGCGCACGCCCGGCACCTCGGCGGTGGGGCGCGTCGCCGACGCGACCGCCGCGCGTCTCATGCCACGGCGCGGTAGCGGACGGATGCCTTTCGGGCGCGGACGTTCATGACTGCCTTTCGGAAGGGGGGCGCGAAGAATCTCCAGAACTCTCGCACCCCGGCATCCGAGATGTTCGCCGATCTCGACGATGTTCAGCGCCTATTCACCTGCCTGACGCAGACGTGTCGCCTCAGAACGGCGGCGGCTCGTCGCTGACGAGGCCGGTGGGGGTGACCACCTGCGTCGTGCCGTCGCCGCGGGTGCGGAACGCGAGGCGCGTTCGATGTCGGGCGCGGTGATCGGCGGGGCAGAGTGGCCGGAGGTTGCCGAGATCGGTCGGGCCGCCGCGGCGCCATTCGAGGATGTGGTCGATCTCGGCGTCGACGGCGAGACGGTCGCAGCCGTCACGTGAGCAGGTGCCGTGGCGGAGCACGAGCAGGTCGCGCTGGGACCGCGTCGGACGGTAGCGCCGGCGGTCGAGGTCGAGCGGAACGCCGCTCACCGGATCGACGATGAGGCGCCGGTAGCTCGTCGCGTCGAGAAACAGCTGCTGCGCGGTGAGGGGATCGAGCACGGGGCCACCGACGATCTGCGCCTGCGCGTCGCGGCCGGTGCCGCCGCACAGGGTGCACTCGCCGTGCTCTCCGCGCCGGCGCCCGCCGACCAGGCCGGAGGGCACGGTCACGAAGACCTTCACCTTCGCCTCGGAGCCAGTGCCGACACCCCGTAGCCACGCGGATGCCACGTCAGCGCGCACCTGGTCGCGCGAGCGATACTCACGGGCATCCTTCTGCAGGTGCCGCGCCGTCGAGTTCACGCGCCGTTTGATCGCGATCGCCTCGATCGCGGGCACCAGCAGGTGCACCCACGCCATGCCGTCTTCGGGATCGTCGACGACGAGGCGTCGCTGGGAGTGTGCGTCGAAGTGGCGCACACTCGCCGCGCGCGGGTCGAGGCGATCGATGAGCACGCGCAGCCGTCGCCGGAACGCGCCGGGCGACACCGACAGCACCCACGTGGCGGTCTGCGCGTCGACGAGCGCGATCGCATCGGCCGCGGCGGATGCCTCGGCATCCGTCGCTCCGGCGGGCGCACGCAGCGCTGTCAGCGCGCTGACGGTCGCCTCGACGAGCGCGAAGGGAGCGAACCCTTCGAGCGCGCGACGCCACAGCTCGGGCAGATCGCGCGCGGCCGTGACGGCGACGTGTGCGAGGTCACGCGCGCGGTTCACAGCGAGCTGCACCCGCAGCGATACCTCGATGAGCACCGCCTGCTCGGCGGCGCGCTGCGCGTCGGCGCCCGTCAGGTCGGTGTAGACCCAGGGGCGTTCGGCAGCGAAAGCGAGAGCGGCGGCGATCCCTTCGGCGAGGTGCGCGTCGCCCTGGTTGGCGAGCATGCGCGCGGGCACGAGCGCGTCGAGCACGAGCCCCATCGCCCGTTCCGCGCTGACCGCCTCGACGCCTTCCATACCACTCACGTTACGAGGGGGTTCCGACATTCCGGGCGGCTGCGGACGCGCGCGATCGGGCCTCGTCGGCCACCACTTCGACCTTGAACCCGGCGGCGTTCTCGAGCCACCCGGCGTAGTACGCGGGACCACCCGCGTGCGGGTAGCGGTCGTGGTACAGCGGCTGCCAGCCGTGGAGCGGGGCCGCCGCCATGATCGCGTCGAGCCGGTCTGCGGGGCCGGCGGCGAACGCCAGGTGGTTCACGCCGGGCGCGCGACGGTCGTGCACGGCGCCCGACAGGTTCGGCGACGTCGTGAGCGTCAGGTAGGCGCTCCCCACGCCCCACGACTCACCCTCCGGCCACGCGCTCTCGCGGTGAAAGCCGATCTCGCCGAGCAGCCAGCCCCAGTCGGCGCGTGCGTCGGCGAGGTCGGCGACCCAGATCTCGACGTGGTGCAGCCCCGGCATGTCGCCATCCTCGCAGACCCCGCGCCCCAGCCCCCCGGTCAGCGCTGCGCGGTCGTGCGTCGCACGCGGTGCACGGGCCTGCCCCCGCGCCGCCCCGACCGCCGCGCCAGTCCCGACAGCGCGAACCCGAGCGGAACGACGCTCGCGACGACGAGCGTCGCCGCGAGCCATGGCACGGCGCCCCACAGGAGCGCGCCGCCGACGACCATCGCCGCGAACACGATCGCCGCGATCACGAGGCGCAGCAGGTTCTCGAGCCGGTCGAGGCGCCGCCCGATCTCGGGGGTGTCGACGGCGAGCTCGCCGCGGTCGATGCGCGCGGCGACCTGATCGATGCGCACCGGCAGCCCCACGATGGTCTTCGCGTACGAGAACACGCTCTTCGCGGCATCCGTCAGCGCACCGCGGCTCTCTTCGCGCAACAGCCGCTGCGCGAACGGTTCGACCGCGTGCCACACGTTGAAGCCGGGGTCGAGGGCGCTGCACACGCCCGAAGTGAGCGAGACGGCGCGCGTGATCAGCAAGAAGTTCTCGGGCAGCTGCACCGGCAGCTCGCGCATCGCCTCGCCGAACTCGTCGGCGAACGCCTGGAACTCGCGCGGGTCGACGTCTTGCAGTTCGCCGAAGCCGAGCCCGCCGAAGCGGGCGAACAGCTCGGTCAGCGCCCGCTCGAGCTCGGTCGTGTCGGCCGACGGCAGCAGCACGCCGATCTGCTGGATGCCGGCGACGAGACCCTTGCCGTCGCGTGCGGCGACCGCGATCACGATGCGCCGCAGCCCCGCGCGCAGCTCGGGCGGAACGTGGCCCATCATGCCGAAGTCGATGAAGGTGAGCGTCCACGTGCGACCTGCCGCGTCGGGCGCGTGGGGCGTGACGAACACGTTCCCCGGGTGCGGATCGGCGTGGAAGAAGCCCGCGCCGAACAGCTGCTCGAACATCACCTCGGCGAAGGTCTGCGCGACCTCGGCGGGATCGATGCCCGCCGCACGCAGCCCGTCGACGTCGTTCAGCTTGATCGCCGTCACGTCGGAGAGGGTCAGCACCCGCGGTGTCGTGCGCTCCCACACGACCGTCGGCGCGGCGACGCGCACCCCATCGGAGAACAGCTCGCCGAAGCGCTCGGCGTTCACTCCCTCGTGCAGGTAGTCGATCTCTTCACGGCTCGTCGCGGCGAACTCTTCGACGAGGGCGGGCACGTCGACCCGCCGCGCCACGAACCCGACGCGGCTCAGGCGGTCGGCGATCGTGCGGAGCGCGGCCAGGTCGACCTCGACGACCTCGTCGATGCCCGGCCGCTGCACCTTGACGACCACCTCGCGAAACCCGGCGATGCTCTCGTCGTCGTCGGAGAGCTGCGCCCGGTGGGCCTGACCGAGGGATGCCGCCGCCACCGGCGTCTCGTCGAACCAGGCGTACGCGCGGTGAAGCGGCACGCCGAGCTCGCTCTCGGCGAGCGCCTTGATCTCGGCGAACGGCACCGCCGGCACTTCGTCTTGCAGCTGCTCGAGCTCGCTCGTGACCTCGGGAGGCAGCACGTCGAGGCGCGACGAGAGGAACTGGCCCACCTTGATCATGAGCCCGCCGAGGTCGATCGCGAGCACGCGGAACCGCGCCGAGATGCGGCGCAGGCGCGCCGTGCGCCCGCGCTCCGCCACGCGGGCGAACCCGATTCTGGGCAGCACGACCTCGAACCACCACGTCGCGAGCATGACCCCGGTGGCGAACCGCACGATCCGGCGGTAGCGCGCGCGCGACGCGGCGGCGGCGCGCGGGGCGTCGCCCTGAGGCATCCCGTTCAGCCTTCGGCGAGGATGGCGTACAGCTTGCGACGGGCCTCGTCGATCACGTCGACGGCCTGCTGCACCTGCTCGGGTGTGCCGGTGCGGCCGACCTGCATCGCCGCCTGGGCGAGGTTGGCCCCCGCCTTGGGCAGCGCGCCGAATCCGGGGCCGCCGTTACGCGCGCCGTGCGCGTGCGATCCGGCCTCGCCGGTTGCGGCGCCCGTCGCGCTCGCCTGTCCCTGCCACGGCGCAGGGCGGTCGGATGCCTCGGCACGGCCGGCCTCGGTCAGCGAGTAGGTCTTGCGCCCGCCCTGTTCTTCGACCTCGACCGCGCCCTCATCGGTGAGCAGCTGCAGCGTCGGGTACACCGAGCCGGGGCTCGGCTTCCACGATCCGCCGGAGCGCTCTTCGATCTGCTGGATGATCTGGTAGCCGTGCATCGGCTGTTCGGCCAGGAGCGCGAGGATCGCCACGCGCACGTCGCCGCGGCCCATGCGGGTTCCGGCCTTCTGCTCGAAGCGCTGACCGATCGACTCTTCGACGTTCCGCCCGAACTGCCCCAGGGTCTCGAA
This sequence comes from Microbacterium paulum, assembly GCF_015707995.1. Lineage (GTDB taxonomy): Bacteria > Actinomycetota > Actinomycetes > Actinomycetales > Microbacteriaceae > Microbacterium > Microbacterium paulum. The sequence goes on along the minus strand of NZ_JAAGRY010000008.1, from coordinate 60,736 downwards.
CAGGTCGCTCATGCCGGCGCCGCCGAACATGCCGCGGCCGTCGCCGCCCCCGAAACCACCGAATCCCTGACCGCCGAATCCTTGACCGTACGAACTGCTCATGGCTCTCTCCTTCGCCGTGTGAACGATACATAACGATATATCGTTCACGTGTCGCCGAGTCCGTGAGTTCGCCCAGAGCGAAGCCGCGAGTCCGCTCAGTGCGGGCGGCCGTAGGCCTCGAGCCAACGCAGCCACAGCTCGCTGATCGTGGGGTAGGCGGGCACCGCGTGCCACAGCCGCGCGAGCGGCACCTCGCCCACCACGGCGATGGTCACGGCCTGCAGCAGCTCGGCGACGTCGGGCCCGACGATCGTCGCCCCGACGATCACGCCGCGGTCCTCGTCGACGATCGCACGAGCCGTGCCCGCGTAGCCCTTGGCATGGGTGGCGGAGCCCGCGAGGGCGCCGAGGTCGACGTCGAGCGTGCGGGCGCGCACCCCGGCATCCGCCGCCTGTCGCTCGGTCAGCCCGACCGACGCGACCTGCGGCTCGGTGAACACCACCTGCGGCACTGCGGCGTGGTCGGCGGTCGCGACGTGCGTTCCCCACGGGCGGTCATCGACGTCGCCACCCGTGGCGCGCGCGGCGATCACGTCGCCTGCCGCGCGGGCTTGGTACTTGCCCTGGTGCGTGAGGAGCGCCCGGTGGTTGACATCGCCCACCGCGTAGAGCCAATCGAGCCCGGGCACACGCATCGTGTCGTCGACCGCGATCCACTCACCCGGCGCGAGCGACACCGTTTCGAGCCCCAGATCGGCCGTGCGCGGCACGCGACCGGTCGCCACGAGCAGCTGGTCGGCCCGCACCTCGCGGGCCTCGTCGCCCTCGCCCTCGCCCTGGCCCTCGCCGCGCAGCACCAGCACGCGTTCGTCGCCCTCGCGGCGCACCGCCGCGACCTCTGTGCGCAGCAGCACATCGACGCCCGCGTCGCGGAGCGCTGCGGCGACCGCCTCGCCCGCGAAGGGCTCGAACGGGCCGAGCAGCCCCGAACGGGCGATCACCGTGACGCGGGTGCCGAAGGACGCGAACGCGGTCGCGAGCTCGCACGCCACGACGCCCCCGCCGAGGATCGCGAGGCGCGCGGGCACGTCGGCGACGGCCGTCGCCTCGCGGCTCGTCCACGGTTCGGCGTCGGCGAGGCCCGGGATATCGGGCAGCAGCGCCGCCGATCCCGTGCACACCGCGACCGCGTGGCGAGCCGTGAGCACGCGCTCGGTGCCATCGGATGCCTCGACCCGCACCCGCCGTTCGCCGTCGAGCCGCCCGTGGCCGCGCACGAGATCGATGCCCGCCCCCTCGAGCCAGCCGACCTGCCCGGCGTCGTTCCACTCGTGCACGATCGCGTCGCGGGAGCGGAGCGTGGCGGCGACATCGACGCCGCCGGTAACGGCAGTGGCCGCGCCGGGCACCGCCCGCGCCGCGCGGAGAGCCGCGACCGGGCGAAGCAACGTCTTCGAGGGCATGCACGCCCAGTACGAGCACTCGCCGCCGACGAGCTCGGCCTCGACGATGGCGACAGAAAGGCCCCCCTGCACGGCCCGGTCGGCCACGTTCTCGCCGACAGCGCCGGCGCCGATGACGATCAGGTCGTATTCGCTCGTTTCCACCCGCCCACCATTACCCGAGTGTGACGCCGCATGCCAGCCCCCTGCGAGATGTCGGAGGGGTGTGGTTGGGTGGATGCCACCCGAACCGGAGGATGCATGGCGATCGAATTCCGCTCCGTCACGAAGCAGTTCCCCGACGGCACCGTGGCGGTCGACGACTTCAGTCTCGTGCTGCCCGCCCACAAGACCACCGTCTTCGTGGGCTCATCGGGGTGCGGCAAGACGACGCTGCTGCGGATGATCAATCGGCTCATCGAACCGACGAGCGGCGAGATCACGATCGACGGCGAACCCATCCAGAACCGCGACCCCGTCCGGCTGCGCCGCGGCATCGGATACGTCATGCAGAACGCGGGCCTCCTCCCCCATTTCACGGTGATCGACAACGTCGCCACCGTGCCCGTGCTGAACGGCACGCCCAGAAAGCAGGCACGAGAGCGGGCGCTCGAACTGCTCGACATCGTCGGGCTCGACCGGTCGCTCGCGGGCCGCTACCCGCGCCAGCTCTCGGGCGGGCAGCAGCAGCGCGTCGGCGTCGCGCGCGGGCTCGCCGCCGACCCGAACATCCTGCTGATGGACGAGCCGTTCGGCGCGGTCGACCCGATCGTCCGCAGCGAACTGCAGACCGAGACGCTCCGCCTGCAGCGCGACCTCGACAAGACGGTCGTGTTCGTCACGCACGACATCGACGAGGCGTTCCTGCTCGGCGATCAGGTCGTCATCCTCGAAAAGGGCGCGCACATCGCGCAGGTCGGCACCCCGTCCGAGATCATCGAGAACCCGGCGAGCGACTTCGTCGCCGAGTTCGTCGGCGTCGAGCGCGGGGCGCGTGCCCTGCACGCCAAGCGGACGGCGCGCGGCACGGTGCTCGTCGATGCCGCCGGGCGCACCCAGGGCGTGCTCGTCGACGAGGCAGCCGCTACGCCGGAGGCCGCCCCGTGACGTGGGTGCTCGACAACCTCGACCTCATCTGGTCGCTGACGCTCGACCACATCCGGCAGAGCGTCATCGCGATCGCGCTCGGCTTCGTGATCGCCCTCCCGATCGGCTGGGCCGCCTGGCGCTACACGATCCTGCGCGGGCCCGTGCTCACGACGATCGGGCTGCTCTACACGATCCCCTCGCTCGGGCTATTCGCCCTCCTCGCCGCGGCGGGCGTGCCGCTCATCTCAGAGACGAACCTCGTCGTCGCGCTCACGATCTACGGCGTCGCGATCATGACCCGATCGGTCACCGACGGCCTCGAATCGGTCGATCCCGCCACGCGCGACGCGGCCATCGCGGTCGGCTTCGGGCCGTGGCGGCGCTTCTGGACGGTCGATCTGCCCCTCTCCGGCCCCGTACTGCTGGCGGGCCTGCGCGTCACCGCCACCTCGACGATCTCGCTCGCGACGGTCGGCGTGCTCATCGGGCAGTCGAACCTCGGCTACCTCTTCACGAACGGCTTCCAGCGCCGCATCGTGCCCGAGATCCTCGCCGGTGTCGTCGCGGTGGTCGTCATCGCGCTCATCGTCGACCTGCTGCTGGTGCTCGCGGGGCGCATCGCCCTGCCGTGGATGCCACGGCGCACCCAGACCCGCAGCGAACGCTCCGCGGCGCGCGCACGCCTCGCGGGAGGTGTCGCATGAACGTCTTCGCCGAGGCCTTCGCCTGGATCTTCTCCCCCGATCGCCTGACCGGATCGCTGCCTTTGCCGCTCGCGGTGTGGCAGCACCTGGCGTTCACGTTCGGGTCGGTCGCGATCGCCGCCGTCATCGCGATCCCGCTCGGGTGGCTCATCGGCCACACCGGCCGCGGGCGCGAGATCGCCGTCGCCCTCTCGGGCGCCGCGCGCGCCCTCCCCTCGCTCGGTCTCGTCGTGCTGCTCGTGCTGCTCCTCGGCGTCGTGCACAAGACCGAGGCGGCGGTCGTCGCGTTCGTCCTTCTCGCGATCCCGTCGATCCTCGCCGGCGCCTACGCCGGTTTCGAGGCGATCGACCGCACCGTCATCGATGCGGGGCGCGCGGTCGGCATGACCGAGTGGCAGGTGCTCTGGAAGATCGAGGTGCCCCTCGGCCTGCCCCTTCTCATCGGGGGCCTCCGCTCGGCCACCCTGCAGGTCGTGGCGACCGTCACGATCGCCGCGTACGTCGGCCTCGGCGGCCTCGGGTTCTTCATCATCCAGGGCATCCAGATCCGCAGCTTCCCGCAGATTCTCGGGGCCTCGCTGATCGTCGTCGTGCTCGCGCTCGCCCTCGACGGGCTGTTCGCCCTGCTCCAGCATGTCGTCGTGCCGCGCGGCGTCGCCGGTCGGACGGCGTGGCAGAAGTCCGAGCCCGTCGCGCCGCACGGCTCCCGCCGCCGCACCGCCGGCGCGACCACCTGACATACCCCATCCCGCATCACACAGCATCCTCACGAAAGGCACACCATGTCCCGCATCCGCACCCGTGCGACCGCCGCCGTCGGCGCGGCCGCCGTGGCCGTCCTCGCCCTGTCCGCGTGCTCGTCGGGCGGCGACCCGCTCACCGGCGGCGAGACGTCCGCCGCCCCGGCATCCGACACCATCGTCATCGGCTCGCAGGCGTACTACTCGAACGAGATCATCGCCGAGATCTACGCGCAGGCCCTCGAGGGAGCCGGCTTCTCCGTCGAGCGCCAGTTCAACATCGGCCAGCGCGACGCCTACATCCCGTCGCTCGAAGACGGCACGATCCAGCTCTTCCCCGAGTACACCGGCAACCTGCTGCAGTTCTTCGACCCCGACACCACCGCGACCTCGTCCGACGAGGTGTACGCGGCGCTGAAGGAAGCACTACCCGAGGGCCTCACGGTGCTCGATCAGTCGCCCGCGACCGACCAGGACTCGTACAACGTGACGGCCGCGTTCGCGCAGGAGCACAACCTGAAGAGCATCGCCGACCTCGCCGGCATCCCGAATCTCGTGCTCGGCGGTCCCCCTGAGCTCGAGACCCGGCCCTACGGCCCCAGCGGCCTGAAGTCGAAGTACGGCGTCGACGTGACCTTCAGAGGCACGGCCGACACGACCGTCGACGAGCTCGTCGCCGGCAACATCCAGATCGCGAACGTCTACAGCGCCGACCCGCGCATCAAGACCGACGACCTCGTGACCCTCGCCGACCCCGAGGGCCTCTTCCTCGCCTCGAACGTCGTGCCCGTGGTCAGCACGAGTGTGTCGGACAAGATCGCCGACGTCATCAACAAGGTGAGCGCCGCGCTCACCCCCGAAGGCCTCGTCGCGCTGAACGTCGAGTCGACCGTCGACCAGAAGTCCTCGAAGGACATCGCATCGGCGTGGCTGGCAGCCAACGGCCTGAGCTGAGCGCACGCGAAGGCCCCGGCGTCCCGCACGCGCGGGTGCCGGGGCCTTCGCCGTGCGGCGGCGGCGCGCCGCGACAAAGCGAGAAAGCTAGAACGCTAGAACGCGCGCAGGTCGGCGCGCAGGCCCGCACCGGTGTACTCGCGGCGCAGGATGCCGCGACGACGGAGGATCGGAACGAGCTCGTCGAGGGTGCGGTGCACGGTCACGGGGTGCAGATCGCCCCACAGCAGCACGCCGTCGTTGCCCCACTCGCCGAGCTCTTCGACGAGGTCGGCGAACTCGTCGGCCGTGCCCACGAAACCCGAGCGGTCGGAGATGCGCCCGAGGCGCGCGAGGGCGCCCAGGTGCGCGCGCAGCGGCGTCGTCGCCGGGTCGCGGTCGCCCACGAGGCGACGCATCGACCCCTGCGACACGTGGTCGGCGAACAGACCCTCCGGCAGCGGCGCGTCGAGGTCGAGCGAGGTCAGATCGGTCTCGAGGTCGCTCGACTGGCGCCGGGCGACCTCGCGCAAGGTCGGGTCGGACGGTGTCGCAGACGCGGCCACGAGCCGGTCGGCCTCCTCCGCCGACGAGACGATCACGGGCTGGATCGCGAACATGATCGTGACGTCCGACGGCGCGCGTCCGGCTGCGACGGCGGCGGCATGGATGCGGGCGCGGTACTCGCGCACGCTCTTCTCGCTGAGCGGCGCGAGCGCCAGCTGGATGTCGGAGTTCGCCCCCGCGAACGCGAGCCCGCGCCCCGATCCTCCGGGCGAGGCGATCACGGGTTCGCCGCGTTCGAACGGCACGGCGTTCAGCGGCCCGTCGAACGCGTAGTGCGCACCGCGGTGCGCCGTGGCATCCATGCGCGTGCCGTCGGCGTAAACACCCGACGCGGCATCGCGCACGAGGGCACCCTCACCCCAGGAACGCCACAGCGAACGGATGCCGGTGAGCCACTCCTCGGCGCGGTCGTAGGCGTCGTCGTGACCGAGCGGCGCCGCGGCCGAGAAGTGCCGCGCGCTACCGGTGTCGGTGACGACGTTGAGCCCGAGCCGATCGGCGCTCAGGTGCTGCAGCGTCGCGAACTGCCGCGCGGCCGTGTAGGGCAGGGAGGCGGCGGGGTTCACGGTCGGGATCACGCCGAGGTGCTGCGTCGCCTGAAAGAGGTAGGGCGCGAGTAACAGCGGGTCGTGCTTCGGCCCACCGAACGCGTGCCGCACGCGCAGGTCGATCGTCTCGGCTGAGCCGAGCGAGGGCGCATCTTCGATCAGCACGAAATCGAAACCGGCCTGTTCGAGTTCGCGCGCCGACTGCTGGTAGAGGCCCGGGCGGGTCCAGTCGTAGTCCCAGTCGAGGTACGGATGCCCCCAGCCGTGCGGTCCGAACCCGCGGGCCAGGAACCACCCGAAGTGCTGCGGGCGGCCGCCCGCGCTCATGCGACGACCGCGACGCCCACGTCGGCGGCGACCGAGAGGGCCTGGGCGAGATCGCCGATGAGGTCGGTGACGTCTTCGATGCCGATCGAGACCCGCAGGGTGCCGTCGTGGACGCCGAGTGCCGCGCGCTCGTCGGGGCTCAGGAAGGCGTGCGAGGTCGAGGCGGGGTGCAGCACGAGCGAGCGCACGTCGCCGAGGTGCGTCATGTGCGTGAACACCTCGAGGGCCTCGACGAAGCGCCGGGCGGTGCCGGCCGCGTCACCGTCGCCGTCGGCGCGCAACGTGAAGCTGAACACCGACCCGAATCCGTCCGGCAGCAGCGCGCCGGCGAGAGCGTGGTCGGGGTGCGTCGTGAGCCCGACGTAGTCGACCGACGCGACCTCGGGGCGCCCGTCGAGCCACTGAGCGACGGCGAGCGCGTTCGCGCTCTGGCGCTCGACGCGCAGGCTCAGGGTCTCGATGCCTTGCCCGATCAAGAAGGCGTTCAGGGGCGACGGGGTGGGCCCCAACCGCGGCGCGACGCTCTCGCGTGCGTAGGCGATGCGCGCATCTCCCCCGGTGCGCTCGGCGATCGACGGCAAGCCGCCCCGCCCCGGCGCGATCAGGTGCGGAAAGAGGTGCCCCGACCGCTCGGCGTCGAACCGTCCGCTGTCGACGATCGCGCCGCCCAAGACGCTCCCGTGCCCGGCGAGGAACTTGCTCGCCGAGTGCACGACGACGTCGGCGCCCTGCTCGATCGGGCGCACGAGATACGGCGTCGCGAAGGTGTTGTCGATGACGAGCGGGATGCCGTGGCGCCGGGCCACATCCGAGAGCGCCGGAATGTCGACGAGCCGGTTCGCGGCGTTCGAGATCGACTCGGCGAACAGGGCGCGGGTTTCGGGGCGGATCGCCGCCTCCCAGGCATCCACATCGTCGATGTCGTCGATGAACGTCGTGCCGATGCCGAGGCGCGAGAGGTTGTCGCGCAGCAGCCCGCGCGTGCCCTCGTAGATGTGCGTCGACGACACGACGTGCTGGCCCGATTCGAGAAGGCTCAGCAGCGCGACGCTCGTCGCGGCCTGCCCGCTCGAGAGCAGCAGCGCCTGCGACCCGCCCTCGAGCGCGGCGAGGGTGTGCTCGACGGCCTCGACGGTGGGGTTGCCGATGCGGGTGTAGGCGTAGCCGCGGCCCTCACCGAAGTGCGCGGCGGCCTGCTCGTACTCGTCGAACTCGAACCCGGCGGTCAGATAGATCGGGGTCGCGCGCGCCGTCGGTGCGGCGCCTGCGGCGCGCTCGTGCAGCTGCCTCGTCGAGAAGCCGCGCCTGCCGGCCCCGCCGTCGCCTGTGACCTGTGTCGCCATGACGCCCGTCCCTTCTGTGCGGCGCTCGCGCGCGCTCCCCCATCGTCGTGCGCACGGGCGGCAGGGCACCAATCGCGTGTCGTCGTGTGACGCCGGGCGAGCGGGAGTGAGGGTCAGCGGGCCCGCACCACGGGAACGCCCAGCCACTCCGCGAGGTCGCTGATCTCGGCATCCACCATCTCGCGCTCTTCGTCGTCGAGGCGGAGCACGTCATCGACCGGGTCGAGCTCGTGCACGGCGGTGACGACGAGGTTCTCTTTCTTCTTGTCGAGTTCGGCATCGAGCAGCGCCGCGAAGCGGTCGCCGACGAGGATCGGGTGCACGAAATAGCCGAACCGCCGCTGCGCCTTCGGCTTGAACTGCTCGAGCACGAACTCGAAACCGAACAGCTCCTTCAGGCGCGGCCGGTCGAAGAGCATGCCGTCGTAGGGGTTGAGGATCGCCACGCGCCCGCCCGGGTCGTCGTCGAGGGTGTCGAGTGCGGCGGCGTCGACGCGCCAGCGCCACGCCGACCCTTCGACGGATGCCAGGGCGCCGGCCGTTCCCACGGGCGTCCACGGCGACTTCTGCCGCGCGATGCCGGCGGCCTGCAACCGGTGTTCCTCCAGCACCGCGCCGGCGTCGTCGTAGCCGAGCACCGGCACGTCGGCGTAGACGCGCTCGCCGAGATCCCACACCCGCTGGCGGCCTTCGCGCCCGACGATCGCGGCCTCGCCGACGTACGACAGCAGCTCGAGCATGCGGGGCACCTGGTTCGAGCCGTACCAGCCGGCCTCGTTGCGATGGGCGACCTGGCTCGTGTCGGGGATCTGCGCCGCGAGCATCGGCCCCTCGGCGCGCAAGCGGGCGAGCACGTCGGCGCGAAAGCGCGCGTTGGCCTCGAGCCACTGCGTCGCCTGCGCCCGGAACACCCGCCCACGCATGCGTGCGAGGTGTGCGGGCAGCAGCGTCACGGGGCGGAAATGCCCGTCGTACTCGAACAGCAGCCGGTCGCGCTCGACCGCCGCGGTGAGCTGCCCCGGCTCGTACCCCCAGCCGATGCGGCTGAACAGGATCGTCTGCTCCGACGGAGCGATTGTCGCGGTCGGATCGATCTTGATCGCGCCGAGCTGCTCGGCGGCTTCGACCACGTCTCCGGGCCGCGCCGCGTCGAGCAGTTGCGCGCGCACCGCGAGCCGTCGCGCCTGCTCACGCGTGAGGTGGTGCACCGGTTCCGACACGCGAGCGAGCGTACCGCGCGGCCCCGACACGCGTCGGGGTGTCAGCGCGTGGTCGCTGCGGCACGCCTGCGCGAGACGAGGAGCGCGAGCGCGCGCCAGCCGACCAGCAGCACGAACAGCACGATCGCCGCGACGATGATGAACGAGACGGCGACGCCCTGCCCCACCGCGGCGCGCAGCACCATCCCGCCCGCGACCGTGATCGCCCAGACGGGCAGTCCCGTGCGCACCACCGCGCGCGGCGCGAGCCACGCCCGCGTGATGAGCCAGCCCGCGACGAGGGCGAGCAGGAACGGCCACGCCGTGGTCCATAGCCCCACGAGCACGTTCTCGGCGTGGCTCAGCCGCCCGGTCGCGGCGAAGAGCACGACGAGGACCGCATCGACGGCGAAGGCCGCGAGGGCGGCGCGCGCAGAGGTCATGCCTCCAGCGTACGTCGCCGCCCTCGCGGCCCCGTACCGCTTACTGCACCGACCAGCCGCCGTCGCTCGGCAGCACGACCCCGTTCAGGTTCACGCCGTCGTCAGAGAGAAGGAAGGTGATCGATGCCGCGAGCTGTTCGGCCGTCGCGAGCGTGGGGATGGATGCCTGGAACGGCGGCAGCCGCGCCTGGCCCGCCTCCGACACGTGCGGGGGGAACGGGATGCCGGTGGCGACCCCACCCGGCGCGACGGCGTTCACGCGCACACCGTTCGGGCCGTACATGAACGCTGCCGACTTGGTCATGCCGATGACGGCATGCTTGCTCGTCGTGTAGGCGTTGCCCGACGCCGAGCCGCGGAGCCCCGCCTCCGAGGCGATGTTCACGATCGACCCGGCGCCGGCGCCGGCGGCGATCATCGCGGGCAGCACGGCGCGCGTGAGGCGGAACGCACCGGTGACGGTGACCGCGAGAACGCGATCCCACATGGCATCCGTCGTCTCGTGCAGCGGCGAGAAGTCGTCGTTGATGCCCGCGACGTTGGCGAGGGCGTCGATGCGCTCGCCGGCGGCGGCGACGATCGCGTCGACCGATTCCTGCGTCGTGATGTCACCCGCGACGGTGACGATCTCGGCGTCGATGTGACCTTCCAGCGACGCGGCGAACTCGGTCAGCTTGTCGGCCGAGATGTCGACGGCGACGACGCGCCCGCCTTCTCGTGCGATCCGCGCGGCGGTCGCGCGGCCGATGCCGCTCGCGGCGCCCGTGACGATGACCGTCTTACCCGAGAAGCGGCCCGGCGTGGTCTTCTCGACCCACCCGGCCGGGGCGGCCTCTTCGGGGATGACTCCGCCGTTGGCGGCGCGAACGAGGTCGTCGACGACCGATTACGGCATCTGGCCCTGGCTGGGCGCGATGAGCTGCTGCAGCGGCAGGCCGCGCAGCGGGGCGAGAGTCTCTTCGCCCGCTCCCGACGCGGCCAGCAGGCCGCGCACGAGCGGGCCGCCGACCTCGCTGTCGAGCCAGGCTCCGATAATGCTCGATGCGGTCAGTGGTGCTTCTGCGACATGACATCTCCTTCATGAGTGGCCGCGGTGAGGTGCCGCGACCCGTGGTCATCCGAGTCAATTCCCGAGCGGGAAGTACTATTCCCGTGCGGGAAAGAGTAGCCGATGAGGGCTAGAGTCGACACCATGTCCGACGCCGCGCCGAGCACCCGCCGTGGGCGCGGCACGCGCGCCGGGCTCGACACCGAGGCCATCGTCGCAGCCGCCCGCGGGCTCGACCCCGACGAACTCACGATGCAAGAGGTCGCGACGGCGCTCGGCGTCGACCGCAAGGCGCTGAACCATCACGTCACCGATCGCGAAAGCCTGCTCGAGCTGCTCGCGATCGACGCCGTCCGCGCTCGCTTCGACGCGGTCGACCTCGACCTCGGTGAGAGCTGGCAAGACGCCTGCCGCGCCTACGCCGAGAACATGTGGCACAGTCTCGTCGACACGGGCCAGTGGCTCGCGTACTTCCGCTTCACGAGCCCCAGCGATCTCGCCCTCGCCGGCCCGGCCGAGGTGATCGCCGAGCGGATGCTGGCCGCGGGGCTCGACCGCGTCACGGTGAGCCGTGCCATGCACCTGCTCGTCACGATCTGCCGCGGGTTCGCCCAAGACGCGGTGATCGGCGCCCGCGAGGGCGGCCACCCGCAGATCGAAGCCCTGCGCGCCACCTTCGCCGCCGAGCGGCAGGGCTACCCGGCGCTGCGCGACCTCGTCGACGCGCGGGTCGACGACAACGGCGCGGCCCAGTTCGCGTTCGACCTCGACGCCTTCATCGCCGCGATCGAGCGCCTCGCGCCGTGACGGCCGTCAGCCGCGAGCGAGGATCTCGCCGTGCGGCAGCAGCATCCAGGCGTCGGGGTGCTCGGCCCATTCCCGCCACGCCGCGCTGATCCGCTCGAGTGTCGCCTGGTCTCCGATGCCGTGGCGCCGCACGTTGTCGGCGAACGACGACTGCAGCGCACGGTCGGCCCACATGCCGCCCCACCACGCGCGGTCATCGGGAGTCTCGAACAGCCACACCGACGCCGAGGAGCGCACATCGGCGAACCCCGCCTCGCGCGCCCACGCCTTCAGGCGCCGCCCGGCAGCCGGTTCACCGCTCGTCGCCCGATGGGCCGCGAGATACACCTCGAGCCATTCGGCGAGGCCGGGCAGCAGAGGCCACCAGATCACGCCCTTGTAGTCGACGTCGCGCGCCGCGACCACGCCGTCCGGCGCCACGACCCGGCGGAACTCGCGCAGTGCGTCGACCGGCCGCACCAGGTGCTGCAGCACCTGGTGCGCGTGCACGACATCCCACGCCCCGTCTGCCGAGTCGAGGGCGTAGGCGTCGTCGACGGCGAAGCTCGCATTGTCGAGGCCGGATGCCACGCGTGCCGCCTCGGCCTGCGTGACGACGTCGGCCGAGGCATCCACCCCGCGCACGGGACCCGGGGCGACCCGCTCGGCGAGATCGAGCGTGATCGTGCCCGGTCCCGCACCGACGTCGAGCACGCTCACCCCCGGCGCGAGGGCGGGCAGCAGGTAGGCGGCAGAGTTCTCGGCGGTGCGCCAGCGGTGCGAGCGCAGCACGCTCTCGTGATGGCCGTGGGCGTAGGGATCGGGCATGGGTCCATCCTGGCGGACGGCTCACATGTCGAGCGGCGTCCACTCCGACACCTCGTCGAGCGCGGCGACCTCGTCGGCGGTGAGGTCGGTCGTCGCCCCGTCGAGCAGATCGGGCACGTGCGTTACCTTCGAGGCCGACGCGATCGGGGCTGCGACGGTGGGCTTCGCGCGCAGCCACGCGAGGGACGCGGATGCCACCGACACCCCGTGCGCGTCGGCGACGCGTTCCAGCACCTCGAGGATCTGCAGCCCCTGCGGGGTCGCGTACTTCGCCGCGCCCTCGGCGCGCGGCGACGTGTGGCCGCCGTCCGTGGCATCCGTCGACCGGTATTTTCCGGTCAAGAACCCCTTCGCGAGGGCGAAGTAGGGCACGAGCGACAGCCCGAGCTCTTCGGCGACGGGCACGATGTCGTTCTCGGTCTCGCGGTGCACGAGGTTGTAGTGCAGCTGGATCGCGGCGGGCTCGGCGACGCCGAGCTCGCGCGCGATGCGCACCCACTCGCGGATGCGGTCGGCGGAGTAGTTCGACACCGCCGTGTAGCGCACGAGCCCGTCGGCGACGAGCGCGCCGAAGGCCGCCACGGTCTCTTCGAGCGGGGTCTCGGCGTCGTCGAAGTGCGCGTAGTACAGGTCGATGCGATCGAGGCCGAGACGCGTGAGGGATGCCTCGGCCGCGGCGCGCACGTTGCTGGCGGCGAGCCCCCGGAACTGCGGGTGCTGGCTGACCTTGGTGGCGATCGTGACGCCCTCGTCGTTGCGTAGCCCGCGGCTCGCGAGCCACTCGCCGATGATCGTCTCGCTCTCGCCACCTTCGTGACCCGGCACCCAGGCGCTGTAGGAGTCGGCCGTGTCGATGAAGTCGCCACCGCCGCCATGGAACGCGTCGAGGATCTCGAACGAGGCGTCCCGGTCGGCCGTCCAGCCGAACACGTTGCCGCCGAGGGCGAGGGGGAAGACGTCGAGGTCGCTCGTGCCGATGCGGGTCATGCTCTGATCCAAGCATCCCCGCGCCCGGCGCATTCCCCCGTTTCGTCATCGAGACGCGAGGCGTACCGTGGAGGGATGGATATCGTGACCGGCCGCAGCGGCCGACAGGGGGTCGGCGGCGCACTCAGCGCCGGCGAGAGATGAGCCCGCCCCGGCGTCGCGCGCCGCGCTCGTGCGCAGCCCGACGCCGCATCGTCGCGCCCTCTCCCCACTCTTCGTCACGAAAGGTCCCACCATGCACGCCCTCACCGAGGCGCAGATCCGCGCCAGCCTCATCAACGTCACCCAGTCGGAGCGCAAGAATCTGACGCTGCCCGCCGAGTTCGGCGACACCCCGTGGAGCGCGATGGACTTCTACGGCGCCCGCGATCGCAAGCTCGCCCTCGTCGGCTACGTCGTGGCCGTGCTCGACGACGAACCGACCGGGCTGCTGCTGCGCCAGGCCGAATCGAAGCCGCGTTCGCGCGCGCAGTGCTCGTGGTGTGCCGACATCCACCTGCCCAACGACGTGCTGCTGTTCACCGCGAAGCGGGTCGGCGACGCCGGACGGCGCGGCGACACGGTCGGCACTCTCGCGTGCGACCGGTTCCAGTGCAATGCGAACGTGCGCAAACTGCCGCCGCTGGCCTACACCGGGTTCGATCGCGAGGCCGCCCGCGCCGCGCGCATCACCGCGATGCGCGCGAACGTCGAGGCGTTCGTGCGCGACGTACGCGACGGACTGTGACCCGCGAGCCGGGCCCGAGCACCGGCGGCGCCCGCGAGACACGCGATCTGCGCCGAGACACCGGTCCATCGGCGGTGTCTCGGCGCACCGCTGGTGTCTCGCGGGCGGGCGCGGGGTGAGGCGGATGCCTGGGCATCCATTCACGGGAATGAAACGCACCGGCGTACGGTTGGGGTCATCATGCAACGCTTCGGAACCCTGTCTTTCGGCCACTACGGCCCGCTCGGCGGCGGTCGTCAGCTCACCGCGGGCGACTCGCTGCACCAAGCCATCGATCTCGCGCAGGGCATGGACGACCTCGGCGTGAACGGCATCGCGTTCCGCGTGCACCACTTCGCGCGCCAGCAGGCCTCGCCTATGCCGCTGCTCGCCGCGATCGCGGCGAAGACCGAGCGCATCGAGATGGGCACCGGCGTCATCGACATGCGCTACGAGAACCCGCTCTACCTTGCCGAAGAGGCGGCCGCCGTCGATCTGATCTCGGACGGGCGACTCGCTCTCGGCGTGAGCCGCGGGTCACCCGAGACGGTCGTCCGCGGCTACGAGAAGTTCGGCTACAGCGCCGAGGACCCCCGCGGCGCCGACCTCGCCCGCGAGCACTTCGACCTGTTCTGGCGTGCGATCGGCGGCGAGGGCATCGCCGAGCGCGACCCCGAATCGCCGTTCGGCGGCGGGTCGGGTCTGCAGCAGATCGAGCCGCAGTCCGAGGGACTGCGCTCACGCATCTGGTGGGGCGCCGGCTCGCGCGAGACCGCCGAGTGGGCGGGTCGCACCGGCCTGAACCTCATGTCGTCGACCCTCGTCACCGAGGCCGACGGGCGCCCGTTCGACATCCTTCAGGCCGAGCAGATCGACCGTTTCCGGGCCGCGTGGAAAGAGGCCGGCCACCCCGGCACCCCGCGCGTCTCGGTGAGCCGCTCGGTGTTCCCCATCACGACCGCCGAGGACGAGCTGTACTTCGGGCACAGCCAGGAGGGCGACGGCATCGGCTACATCGACGGCTTCCGCTCGACCTTCGGCAAGACCTACGCGGCCTCGCCCGACGTGCTCGTCGAGCAGCTCAAGCAGGATGCCGCGGTCATGAGCGCCGACACGCTCATGCTGACCATCCCCTCGCAGCTGGGCGTCGCATTCAACCTGCACGTCGTCGAAGAGTTCGCGAAGCACGTCGCCCCCGCCCTCGGCTGGAAGCCCAACACCGAGGCCTGACCCTGGCATCCGCGACTCACCACCCGCTCGCCGAATCACCACCGCTTCTGCGCAAATCCGGTGGTGACTCGCGAGACGCGTGGTGACTCGCGGGGACGGCTCGCGGGGACCAATCGGGGCCCGTTCAGTAGACTCCACGCCATGCTCGGCGCGCACGATCCCCTCCCCGCACGCCCGCGGCGCGTCATCGTCGCGGGCGTGTCGGGTGTGGGAAAGACGACGCTCGCGGGGCGGATCTCCGACATCCTCGACATCCCGCACACCGAGATCGACGGGCTCTTCCACGGCGAGAACTGGACGCCGCGCGAGTCGTTCCTGGGCGACGTGCGTGCCCTCGTCGCCGGAGAGGCGTGGGTCACCGAGTGGCAGTACTCGCTCGCGCGCCCGCTGCTGGCCGAACGCGCCGACCTCCTCATCTGGCTCGACCTGCCGTTTCTGCGCGTCGCCCTCCCCCGCGTCATCCGCCGGACCGTCCGACGACGACGGCGTCGGCAAGAGCTGTGGAACGGCAACGTCGAGCCCCCGCTCGTCACGTTCTTCACCAACCCGGAGCACATCGTGCGGTGGGCCTGGTCGACGCGCCACACCTATCGGGAGCGCGTGCCCCGCGCAGACGCCGAGCACGAGAACCTCGTCGTGGTGCGCCTGCGCTCGCAGCGCGAGGTGGATGCCTGGCTCTCGAGACAGCGGCTCGGATTCGCACCCGCGCCGGCGTAGGACGACCGCCCCCTACTGCGCTGTCTTCAGCTCGCCGCTGACAGCCCGAGCACCGGGTAGAGCACCGTGAACCCTTCGGCAAGGCCACCCTTGAGGGCGTCGCCGGTGTGCCCGGCGCCGGGCACGTCGTAGCGCGTGACGGTCATGCCGACCTTGCGCGCCTCGCCACCCACCTCGTCGGCGAACGCCTTGTATCCCACGTCTTCTGCACCGGCGGTGAACACAGCCGTCATGCCCTTGTAGGTGCCCGCCGGCGCCGCGGCCATGATGTTGACGGGCTTGGATGCCTCGAACGCGGCCGCGTCGCCGCCGTAGATCGTCTTGGTGATATTCGCGACCTGCTCCGACCCCCCGAAAGGCTCGCCCGAGACATCCAGGATGTTCTTCCACAGCGTCGGCGACTGCGCACCGAACGTGATCGCGCAGCCGCCGCCGTTCGAGTACCCCGCGATCGTCCAGTAGGCGGGGTCGTCGATGATGTGCAGGTTCTTCTTCGCCCAGTCGACGACGTCGACCGTGATGTAGGTGCGGGCTTTGCCGTAGGCGGTCGAGTCGGCGCACGCCGTGTCGTTGATGGCTTCGCCGAGCTGGTCGGCGACGATCACGATCGGAGCCAGGCCGTTGTGCTGGGCGGCGAACTGGTCGAGTACGTCGCTGATCACGGTCGCGTCGGGGTTTCCGGGGTGGCCCATCATCATGATCACGAGGGGCAGCGCCGGAGCGTTCGCGACGAGCGCCGCGGGCGGCAGGTAGATGCCGGCATCGCGGGCATCGAAGCCCGATGCGGTCGCCGGGATCGTCTGGCTGCCGCGCGAACCCACGGCGGGCATGTCGGCGGGCGGCGTCGACGTCGTGTAGATCGGCTGCGCGGGCGCCGGCGTCTGATTCGCGCCGCCGGCGTCGGTCGGCAGGTCGATCGACGCGGCGATGCCGAGCAGACTCCCGAGGGTCGGATTGAGACCGAATCGCATGTTGACCCCGATGACCCCGGCCACGGCGAACACGACCACGCCGATGCCCGCGAGCACCCGCCGCCACGTGCGGGCACCGACCATGCCGCCCAGCGCGAAGCCGATCGCGGCGAAGGCGGCCGCGCTCCAGTGCCACACGAAGGTGGGCACGGCGTCGCCGAACACGTTCGTCGCGTTCACGATCTTGTAGGCGGCATATCCGACCACCGCGCCGATCGCGGCACCGGCGAGCGCCCACACCAGCGGGCGCACACGCCACCGCCGCACCGCGAGGATCGCGAGCAGGACCACGGCCAGGGCGAACACTGTCACCGGTACCGGACCCTCTGCGATCGGCACCTGCCACAGATCCATGCGCCGACTTTATGACATGCGGGTATCGGTCACCTGAAGGAGAGCCGAGCGGATGCCACGCCGAATGCGGGGTGGCGCGAAAGGACGCCGCCGTGAATAATAGTGGCATGACCACAGGTCGCCCCGCGGGGTACAGCGCCATCTCCAACTACTCGCGTGTCGAGATCCTCCACCTCGTGCAGGACCGACCCGACCGCACCGTCGCCGAGCTGGTCTCGGCGACCTCGCTCCACCCGAACACCGTGCGCGAGCATCTGCAGCGCCTGATCGACGACGGTTACGTCGTGTCGGCGACCGAGCACCGCACCACCCGCGGTCGTCCCCGCGTGCTCTACAGCGCCACCGACGGGGTCACCGCGTGCAGCCCCGTGCAGCACCGCAAGGCGCGGGCCGCCGCCCAGCGCGGAGACCTCATGCGCCGCGTGCTGCCGGGCGATGCCCCCGAACTCGACACCGCCGCCCTGCACCAGATCGACGCCCTGGTCGAAGACCTCGTCGACGCCGGTTTCGACCCGCTCGTCGACGAGAACGAACTGACCGTCGAGCTGACACCGTGTGCGCACGCCTCGTCGCAGGCCGAGCACCGCGAGGTGCTCTGCAGCGTGCACCTCGGCATCATGCAGAGCGTGCTGAGCTCGGCCGAGGGCCCGCTCTCGGTCGACGGCATGCGCTCGTCGTGCGACCCCCGCGAGTGCATCGTGCAGCTGCTGCACGCCTCGCAGCGCCCCTGAGCGGTTTATTCACGGCCCGTCATCGCGGCACCTGAGAGGGTGCTGTGTAGCTTCAGTCATAAGGAAGATCGGCCCCACCGGGCCGTCGAGAGGGGACCGCGATGGACTTCCTAGATCCGCTGCTGCTGGCGCGCTGGCAATTCGGCCTGACGACGCTGTACCACTTCATCTTCGTGCCGCTGACACTCGGCATGTCGTTGTTCGTCGCGATCTTCCAGACCGCGTGGTACCGCACCGCGAACATCAAGTGGCTCTATCTGACGCGCTTCTTCGGCAAGATCTTCCTCATCAACTTCGCGATGGGCATCGTCACCGGCATCGTGCAGGAGTTCCAGTTCGGCATGAACTGGTCGAGCTACAGCCGCTTCGTCGGCGACGTGTTCGGCGCTCCGCTCGCCTTCGAGGGCCTCATGGCGTTCTTCTTCGAGGCGACCTTCATCGGACTGTGGATCTTCGGCTGGAACCGCCTGCCCAAGGGCATCCACCTCGCCACCATCTGGATCACCGTGTTCGGCACGTGGCTCTCGGCGTACTTCATCCTCGCCGCCAACGCCTTCATGCAGAACCCGCAGGGCTACCAGATGTCGACCGAGGGCCACCGCGCCGAGATGGCGAACTTCTGGCAGGTGCTGACCAACCCGGTCGCCCTGACCCAGCTGCCGCACACCCTGTCGTCGGCCATCATGTTCGCCGCGGGTGTCATGATCGCCGCCTCCGCCTGGCACCTCGCCCGCGGGCGCAACCTCGACACCATGCGCACGTCGCTGCGCTTCGGCCTCTGGGCGATGATCATCGGCTTCGTGGCCGTCTTCCTCTCGGGCGACCAGCTCGGCCTCGTCATGGTGCAGACCCAGCCGATGAAGATGGCGGCCGCCGAGGCGCTCTTCAATTCGGCGTGCGGGGCGGATGCCTCGTTCTCGATCTTCTCGATCGGCACCCCCGACGGCACCGGCGAGATCTGGTCGCTGCGCGTGCCGTACGCACTCGCCTTCTTGTCGACGCACGACTTCAACGGCTGCGTCGAGGGCATCAACGACCTGAACAACCTGTACACGACGCAACTGTTCCCGCAGTTCGCCGACCAGGTGAACGGCAACTTCGCCCCCATCCTCTGGGTCACGTACTGGGCGTTCCGCTGGATGATGGGCTTCGGCCTTCTCGCCACCGCCGTCGCCGTGGTGGGCCTGTGGGTCACCCGCAAGAACGCCAAGCGCCCCGTGGCGGGCTGGATGTGGAAGATCGCGATCTGGCAGGCGCCGCTCGCCCTCCTCGGCATCCTCGTCGGCTGGATCTTTACCGAGATGGGCCGCCAGCCCTGGATCGTGTTCGGTCTCATGCTCACTCAAGACGGCGTCTCGCCGAACGTGCCGGGCTGGACCGTGCTCATCTCGCTCATCGCCTTCACGCTGATCTACGCGATCCTCGCGGTCGTCGAGTTCGGACTGATCTTCAAGACGGTGCGCGAAGGCCCGCAGGCCATGCCCGACCCCGACGACCTGACCCCCGAGGGGCACACGGTCGACGACGTCCCCTCGACCGTGTACTAGGAGCTGACTGACATGGACCTCGCAACCCTCTGGTTCTTCATCGTCGGAGTGCTCTTCGTCGGGTACTTCGTCCTCGACGGCTTCGACTTCGGCGTCGGCATGTCGCTGCCCTTCCTCGGCAAGGACGAGGTCTCACGCCGCCAGGTGATCAACACCATCGGCCCCGTGTGGGACCTCAACGAGACCTGGGTGATCGTCGCGGGCGCCTGCCTGTTTGCGGCGTTCCCCGAGTGGTACGCGACCCTCTTCAGCGGGTTCTACCTGCCGCTGCTGCTGATCCTGCTCGCCCTCATCGCCCGCGGTGTGTCGTTCGAGTACCGCCACCAGCGCGACGACATCCGCTGGAAGCGCCGCTTCGACTGGATGATCACGATCGGCTCCGCCGTGCCGGCGCTCCTGTGGGGGGTCGCCGTCGGCAACATCGTGCAGGGCGTGCCGATCGACGCCGACAAGAACTTCACCGGCAACCTCTTCACGCTGCTGAACCCGTACGGACTGTGGGTGGGTGTGACGACGCTGCTGCTGTTCTTCCTGCACGGGGTCTACTTCGTCGGGCTCAAGACCGACGGGCCGGTGCACCACGACGCGCAGGCGCTCGCGAAGAAGCTCGCGATCCCCACGGTGATCTTCGCCGCCGGCACCGTCTTGTGGACGATCGTCATCGCCGCGGGCCGCGAGGCGCCGCTGCTGTGGGCCGTGATCGCGTGCGGCGTCATCGCCGCGGTCGCACTCCTGGCATCCGTCGCCTTCAACTGGGCCGACCACGACGGGCGCGCCTTCGCGGCGGGCGCCGTGACGATCGTGTTCGCGGTGCTGACCCTGTGGCTCGCGTTGTACCCGTACGTCATGCCGGCCTCGAACGACCCGGCGAACAGCCTGACGATCGCGAACGCCTCGTCGACGCAGCTGACGCTCGAGATCATGTCGTGGGCGGCGCTCATCTTCCTGCCGCTTGTCATGGCCTACCAGGGCTGGACGTACTGGGTGTTCCGCAAGCGCGTGACCCGTTCGGTGATCGAGAAGGCGGAACTCGCCGAAGCGCACTGAGACAAGACGTCCGACCGATCGGCGGCTGAGCCCCTGCGGCTCAGCCGCCGATCGCGTTCATGCCGCGCGCCGGCTGCAGAAAGGCTGGGTCGTCGATCGCGTGACCGGGGAGCTTTCCCGCGACGCACGCGCGCAGCACGGCGTCGACTCCGGCGTCGATCGCCGCATCACCGGCATCCGGCACACCGTGCACACCCGGCGCTCCGCGGAGCACCCCGAGCAGGTCGTACTCCCCCGTCGAGAACAGACAGTTGCGCAGCTGACCGTCGGCGGTCAGCCGCAGCCGGTCGCACTGCCCGCAGAACGGTGCCGTGACCGACGCGATGACACCCACCGTCGCCGTGCCGCCGTCGAGCGTCCACTTCTCGGCGGGCGCGCCGCCCCGACCGGGCACGGGCGTCAGCCGCCATCGCTGCGCGAGGGTTTCGAGGATCTCGGCCCGTGTCACCATCGATGCGCGGTCCCACGTGTGCCCGGCATCCAACGGCATCTGCTCGATGAAACGCAACTGCGCGCCGTGCGCGAGGGCGAACTCGACGAGGTCGACGATCTCGTCGTCGTTGACACCGCGCATCGCGACGGCGTTGAGCTTCAGCGGGCGCAGGCCCGAGGCGGCCGCTGCCGCGATGCCGGCCAGCACCTCGGGCAGACGGTCGCGGCGGGTGAGTTCGTGAAAGCGGTCGCGGCGGAGCGTGTCGATCGAGATGTTGAGTCGGCGCAGCCCCGCCTCGCGCAGCGGCTCGACGAGATCGGCGAGCCGGATGCCGTTGGTGGTCATCGCGAGGTCGATCGCCGCCCCGCGCGGCGTGCGAATGGCCGCGAGGCGCCGCACCACCTCGACGATGTCGGCGCGCAGCAGCGGTTCTCCACCGGTCAGCCGAAACGTGGTGACCCCGGCCGCCGCCGCGACCCGCGCGATGCGTTCGATCTCGTCGACGGTGAGGATGCTCGAGCGTGCCAGCCATTCGTTGCCCTGCTCGGGCATGCAATAGGTGCAGCGCAGCGAGCAGCGGTCGGTCAGCGAGATGCGCAGGTCGCGGTGCACCCGCCCGAAGCGGTCGACCAGGGGATCGCCGGGAACGCCGCGCACGCCCGTCGTGGTCCGCGGCCTGTCGCCCACGCTGTTACCCACGCTGTGTACCGCGCCGCCAGACCGCGTCAGAGTGACCGGGATCGCTGCCATTGTCCGAGGTTAGCCCCGCACGAGCCGGGTACGAGCAGCCACCACCGTGGGTATTCACGGCCCGCCGCACGGGGTCGGCGAGGCGCGCGATCTGAGAGGATGGACGAATGCCGGATGCCTCACCGTCGCCCGCGCGCACGCGCGTGCGACCTGTGGATCCGAGACTTCTGCGCTACGCGTCGGCATCGCGCGGATTCTTCGTGGCGGTGGGCGTGATCGGCTTCGCCCAGACTCTCGTCGTCGTCGCCTTCGCCTGGCTGCTGACGGCGGCGATCACCGGAGTGATCGCGGGCACACCGTGGTCGGAACTCACCACGACCCTGAGCCTCTTGCTCGCCGTGGTGCTCGCCCGCGCCGCACTGCTGTGGCTGCGTGAGATCGTGGCGGCTCGGGCCGCGGCCCGTGTCGAAGCTCAGTTGCGCGCACGGCTCGTCGAGGCGATCGGCGTGCTCGGCCCGGGGTGGCTCGCGCAGCAGAACTCGGCCCGGCTCGCGGTCGTCGCCGGGCGGGGCCTCGACGCCCTCGATGCGTATTTCGGGCGCTACCTGCCGCAGCTGGTGCTGACGGTGATCGCGACCCCGATCATCGTCGCCACGATGTGGTGGAACGACCTCGCCTCGGGCATCGCGGTCGTTCTCACGCTGCCGCTCATCCCGGTGTTCATGGTGCTCATCGGACTCGCGACGCGCTCGGTGCAGAGCGCGCAGTGGAAGACCCTCGGGCGGCTCGCGGCCCGTTTCGCCGACACCGTGCAGGGGCTGTCGACACTGAAGGTGTTCGGGCGGCAGTACCGCGCCGTGGCATCCATCGAGAAGGTCACCGACGCGTATCGTCGCGAGACGATGCGGGTGCTGCGGGTGTCGTTCCTCTCGGGGTTCGCTCTCGAGCTGCTCGCGTCGATCTCGGTCGCGATCATCGCCGTCTCGATCGGGTTCCGCCTGATCGACGGCACGATCGCGCTGACCGTCGGGCTGTTCGTGCTGCTGCTCGCCCCCGAGGCCTATCTGCCGTTGCGGCAAGTGGGCGTGCAGTTCCACGCGGCCGCCGAGGGCGTCGCCGCCACCGAAGACGTCTTCGCCGTGCTCGATGCCGCAGACGCCTCCGCGCACGAGAGCGCGGGCCCCGCGTCGCGACCCGAGGAGCTCGCGGCGCCGACGATCGGCGCGGGCGCCACGGTCGCGGTGCGTGCGGTGCGGGTGCACCGCGGTGAGCGCGTGCTGCCCCCCGTGACCTTCACCGCGGCGCCCGGCACCGTGACGCTGATCGAAGGGCCGAGCGGCAGCGGCAAGACGAGCCTGCTCGCCGCGCTCCGCGGCGCGGCCGAGTTCGAGGGTACAGCCGACGTCGCGGGCCACGATCTGCGCACCCTCGCGCCGTGGCAGTGGCTCGCCTGGGCGGGCCAGCAACCCGGACTCATCTCGGGGACGATCGGCGAGAACGTGCGGTTGGGAACGGGCGTCGACGCGTCGGCGCAGGCATCGCCCGCCGATGACCTCACGCACCGCGCGCTCGCGCTCGCGGGTGCCGCGGGCCTCGATCCCGAACACGAACTCGGGGCGCAGGGAGCGGGCCTGTCGGGCGGCCAGGCGCAGCGCGTCGCGGTGGCCCGCGCGATCCACCGGCACCTGTCGGGCCTGGCGCCGGTGATCGCGCTCGACGAACCCTCGGCCGCGCTCGACGCCGAGACCGAAGCCGAGCTGTGGCGCTCGGTGCGCGGCCTCGCCGATGCGGGTGCGTGCGTGCTGCTGGTCTCGCACCGCACGACTGCGCGGGCGATCGCCGATCAGGTCGTCGCGCTGCACCCGATCGAGGTGCCGGCATGAGCGCGGCGCAGGCCCAGACGCCCCGCACGGGGTCGGTCGCTCCGCTTCGCACGCCCGTCAACGCCGCACAGATCCTGCGGCGCGCGATGCCGCCGTGGCGGCGGTTCTGGCCGGGTGCGGCGAGCGGCTTTCTCACCGAGGCATCCGCCGTCGCCTTGCTCGCCTGCAGCGCATGGCTCATCGTCTATGCGAGCGAACAGCCGCCCGTGATGTTCCTCGGCGCCGCCGTCGTCGGGGTGCGCGCGTTCGCGCTCAGCCGCGCCGCGTTCCGCTACACGGAGCGTCTCGCGAGCCACGATGCAGCGTTGCGTCAGCTGGCCCAGACGCGCACCGACCTCGTGCGCCGGGTCATTCCGCTCGCGCCCGATGGGCTCGCGCGCACGCGCCGCGGCTCTGTACTGGGCGCCCTCGTCGACGACGTCGACGAGCTGCAGAACCTGCCCCTGCGCGTGGTGCTGCCCCTCGTCTCGTCGGCGAGTGTCGCCGTGGGTGCGGTCGTACTGGTCGCGTTCGTGTGGTGGCCGGCGGCGCTCACGCTGCTCGCGTGCCTGCTGGTGGCCGCCGCCGTCGCGACGCTGTGGGGTTGGGCGTCGGGATCGCGCGCCGAGCGGTCGATCGCGCCGCTGCGCTCACGCCTCGCCGATGCAGTGCTCGACTACCTCGGCAGCCTCGATGTGCTCGTCGCCTACGGCGCCGAAGACGCCGGTCGAGAGCGCATCCGCGCGGCCGATGCCGCACTCCGCCGCGCCGTCACCCGGCGGGCTGGATCGCAGGCCGGCACGACCGCGATCGTGTCGGTGCTCGCCGGCGCCGCCTCGCTGCTCGCCGTCATCGTCTCGGCCCCCGCGGTGAGCTCGGGCACGATCACGGGCCCGGCCTTCGCGGTGGCCGTGCTCGTTCCGATGGCCGTGTTCGAGGTGTTCACCGCCGTGCCGCTGGCCGCATCGGCCTGGCGCCAGGTGCGCGCGGCGGCCGAGCGGATCAGCACGGCTCTTCCCGACAGCCCGCCCGCTGAACTGCCGTTCGAGGCCCCCTCCCCCTCGACCACCGACATCGATCTCGCGAGCGGACTCGTGCTGCGCGGCGTGTCGGTGCGGTGGCCCGGCGCGGCGAGCGCGTCGCTCACGGACATCGACCTCGAGGTGCGACCCGGCGAGCGGGTGCTCGTCGTCGGGTCGAGCGGCTCGGGCAAGACGACGCTCGCGCACGTGCTCGTGCGATTCCTCGCGCCGAGCGCGGGCGACTACCTCATCGGCGACACGCGCGTGACCGATGTGCCCGCCGACGCGGTGCGGCGGACGGTCGGTCTGTGCGAGCAGCATCCGATGCTGTTCGACGAAGACATCCGTCAGAACCTGCTGTTCGCCCGTGAGACGGCGACCGACGCAGATCTCGAGGCCGTGCTGGTGCGCGTGGGCCTCGGCGAATGGCTGCGCGAGCGCGGCGGTCTCGACGCCCGCGTCGGTGAGCGCGGGGCTCTCGTCTCGGGAGGTCAAGCGCAGCGCATCGCACTGGCGCGGGGCATCTTGCGCGACTTCCCCGTGCTCGTGCTCGACGAGCCCACCGCGGGTGTCGACCCCGCCGCCTCCGACGCGCTGCTGACGGATCTGCTGGCCGCTGTCGGCCCCGACCAGGCCATCGTGCTCATCTCGCACGTCGCCGTGCCCGACGGGCTCGTCGACCGCACGGTGCGCTTGGCCGAGGGGCGCATCGCCCGCTGAGACGAGCGGATGCCACCGCACAGGCGCCCGCGCCGACGTTGGGCGGGTTGATAGACGCACGCGAGACGCCTCGGCCGCTTTGCCGCGATCTCGGGCCCGGAACCCGCGGGAATCCAGCAGGCCGTCGCGGGGGTGAAGGTATGGGAAATCGGCACCTGGAGCGTTTTGCGCGGTCGACCGTTGAGCTAGCCCTGGATTGCGGTCAGCCGCGTAGAATGTCCCCGCGAACGCCGAGCTGGCGCCCGATCCTCGTGCACGCGCCCCCGACGGCCACCGTCCGCGTCACGCGAGTCCAACACGAGCCCGACGGCCCGCTCCTTCAAACCCGGCGGGCACTTCTTCGAAGCTAGCATCGACTCTCATTCTTTCGGGACGGTCAGACCCTCCATTCAACCCGGCGCGACATACTTCTTGTTCTTTGGTTGAGACTCGCGCGTAGCAGAGAATCTTCATCCCGACATGGTCGGCGTACACGATGAGCGGTTGGAGTCGGACCGCTCGCGGCGGCTAGCCTGGCGGTCGGCTGACGATCCGGAGGGGTTGATGTGAGACTGAAGCTGGAGTTGGTGTCTCGGGATGCGTCGTCGCGGGATGTCGTGGTGACGTGTGACGCGTCGGCGACGGTGGGAGACGTGGCCCGCCGGTTGGCGGGGCGTGCGGCGTCGGCGGTGGTGACGTTGTGGGTTGATCCGGGCGCGGGTGAGGTGATGCGGCCGGTTAATCCGTTGTTGTCGATGAACGAGTCCGGGGTGCGGTCGGGGTCTCGTGTCGCGGTGGCGGAGGCGGTCGCCCAGCAAGTCGTGGGTGAGGCTGTGCGGGCGCGGGTCACGGTGCTGGAGGGCGTCGACGAGGGGGCGGTGTTCGCGCTGGGCGACGGGGTGAACTTCATCGGTCGTGACCCGGCGGTGCAGGTGCGGTTGCAGGACGGGTTGGTGTCTCGTCGTCACGCGAGTCTGACGGTGGTTTCGGGGTCGGTCGTCGTCGACGATCTGAACTCCGCGAACGGTATCGAGGTGAACGGGTCGCGTGCGGAACGGGCGGTGGTCACGTCGCGGGATCGTCTCGTTGTGGGCGATTCGAAGTTACGGGTCGAGGTGCTGCCGTCTGCCGGGCCGGTGGCGGGTGAGGCGTCGGGGTTCTCGCGGTCGCCGCGGGTCGTGCAGCCGTGGTCTGGTGGCGAGGTCCCCGCGCCGGCGCTGCCTCGGGCGGGCGAGCGACCTCGTTTTGCGTGGATTGCCGTGGTCGCGCCGATCGCGGCGGGTGGGGTGCTGTTCGCGTTGACGCGCAATCCGTTGATGCTGGTGTTCATCGCGCTCAGTCCAGTGCTGATGGTCGCGTCCTGGTGGGATCAGCGCGTGCGGCAGAAGCGCCAGAGCCGCGACGAGCAGAAGCGCTTCGGAAAGGGGTTGGAGAGTCTCGCCGCGGAGTTGGCGGACGGTGTCGTCAGGGAGCGGGAGGCCCGGCTTCGCGAGTCCCCGTCGACGGAGGAGGCTCTCGGTGCGGTGCAGGAGCGGTCGCCGCTGTTGTGGACCCGGATGCCTGAGCACGCGGCGTTTCTGTCAGTGCGTCTGGGGGTCGGCGAGCTGCCTTCACGAACCCGAGTGCAGCTTCCGACACGCGATCTGGGCGCGGCGTCGGAGTGGGAGCAGCTGAGGTCGCTCGTCGACGAGCATGCGACGGTGACCGGGGTTCCCGTCGTCGAACGGTTGTCGGATGCAGGCGCCCTCGGGATCGCCGCCGAGCCCGCCGTGGCGTCGGCGATCATGCGGGCTTTGCTGTTGCAGATCGCTTCGTTGCACTCCCCCGCGGACGTGGCCCTGTGCGTACTGGCGATGGGATCCGCGGAAGACGAGTGGGCGTGGGCGAAGTGGCTCCCCCACATCGACTCCCCGCATGCACCGGTGCGCTCACCACTCGCGTCAGATGTGCCCAGCTCGTCGCGCATGCTGGCCGAGCTGGAGGAGCTGATCATGCAGCGTCGGGCGGGCCGGAGCGGTGCACGACGTGTGCGGTCGCATCTGCGCGGGCTGACGCCCGGGGAGGTGGATGTCTGGGAAGCTGTGGATGCCGACCCGGTGACACCTGCGGTGGTGGTGTTCGTCGCGGACGCGTCCGGCGTGGACCGGGGACGTCTGGTTCAGCTCGCGGAGGATGGCCCCGACGTCGGCGTGTACACGGTGTGGGTGGAGCGTCATCCGGAGGCACTTCCGGTCGTCTGCCGTACGTTCGTCTCGTTCGCTTACGGAGCCCCGACCGTATCCTTCGTGCGCCACGGCTCCACGGTGCGTCTCACTCGTGTGGAAGCGCTGGAGCGCAGCCGGGCAGTCGCCGCAGCGCGATCGCTGGCCCCGTTGGAGGATGACGGTGCACCGATCCTCGACGAGTCCGACTTGCCGTCCGCAGTGCGGCTGGTCGATCTGTTCGAGGATGACATCGCCGCCGACCCCGGCGCGGTGAGCGGACGATGGGCGCGCTCGGACTCGGTGATCTCGAGATGGACGGCGGGGTCCGCGAACCGTGAACCGACCGGACTGACCGCGCTGGTGGGGCAGGGTGCGGCGGGACCGCTGCGCATCGACCTACGCCGCGACGGCCCGCACGCACTCGTCGGCGGCACAAGCGGTGCGGGGAAGAGCGAGTTCCTGCAGACGTGGATCTTGGGGATGGCGATCGAGCAGTCCCCGGACCGATTGACGTTCCTGCTGGTCGATTACAAGGGCGGCTCGGCGTTCGGCGACTGTGTGTCGCTGCCTCACACTGTGGGGCTCGTGACCGACCTCACCCCGCATCTCGTGGCCCGCGCATTGACGAGCCTTCGGGCGGAGTTGACACGTCGAGAGGAACTGTTCGCGATGAAGGGCGCGAAGGACCTCGCTGCGCTCGAGGAGCGGGCCGACCCGGACGCTCCTCCTGCGTTGGTGATCGTGATCGACGAGTTCGCCGCCCTGGTCACCGAAGTGCCGGCGTTCGTCGACGGGGTCATCGACATCGCGCAGCGTGGACGCTCACTCGGGTTGCATCTCATCATGGCGACACAGCGACCGGCCGGAGTCATCAAAGAGTCGCTGCGCGCGAACACGAATCTGCGGGTTGCGTTGCGGGTCGCCGACGAAGCCGATTCCGTGGACGTTCTGGGCACACCGCGTGCCGCGACGTTCGATGCGGACACGCCGGGTCGCGCCGCGGCGAAGCTGGGGGCCGGGCGTGTCCGCGACTTCCAGACTGCGTATGTCGGGGGCCGCGCCGGCACGGCGGCACCTGACGCCGGCATCCAGGTTCGCGACCTGCCTTTCGCGCCCGGGCAGGCATGGACCGATCCGACGCCGCGCCGACTCCGGTCCGGCCCGCGCGACATCGAACGGATCACGAACGCGATCCAGGGTGCCGCCGCGCAGTTGCGACTCCCCGTCGCACGTCGTCCGTGGCTCGACCCCCTGCCGGGGGTCGTCGATCTCGCAGATTTCACGCAGTCGCCCGGTTTCGTGCGCATCGGCATCCAGGACGAACCGGCCCGCCAGAGGCAGCAGCCGTTCGGCTGGGAGTGGGATGCCGTGGGCAGTGTCGCCGTCTTCGGGGCGGGCGGCACGGGGAAGACGACGCTGCTGCGCACCATCGCCGCGGCCGTGACGGTGAACCCCGAAGACACGTGGATGTACGCGATCGACACGGCGGGCGGACTCGCAATGCTCCGCGATTCTGCGCATGTCGGCGCGGTGATCGCTGGGAACGACTCCGAACGCGTGACGCGCCTCATCAGGTGGCTATCGGAGCACGCGCAAACAAGGGCTCGACTGTTCGCGGGCACGGACTCCGCAACCCTGAGCGATCACAACCGGCAGGCGCCGGCGCCGTTGCCACGCATCGTCGTGCTGATCGACGGCATCGCCGCCTTTCGTGCAGAGTACGAGTTCGTCGACGCGGGACGACTGTTCGACACGTTCACGCAGTTGCTCAGCGCGGGCCGCCAGGTCGGCATCCATCTCGTCGTCACCGCCGAACGCCACGCCGCTATCCCGCAGTCGATCCTGGCTTCGCTGTCGGAACGCGTCGTGCTGCGAATGTCGTCCGCAGCGGAAGCCGACATCGCCGGCGTGCCGCGGGACATGCTCGACGACGCCCCCGCCGGCCGCGCCTACGCGCACGGCCTCGAGGTGCAGATCGCGCTTCCCGGGGGCAGCACTGAACTCGCCGCGCAGGCAGATGCGCTACGGCGAACCCGCCCCACTGGTCCGCCCGCCCCTGCCGTGAAGCGTCTCGAGGAGCACATCGACTGGCATGCTCTCCCCCGGACCGTCGACGGGGCACCCGTGTACGGCGTCGCCGACGACACGTTGGACGCCGTGGGAGTCGCGGACGGGCTGTTCGTCGTCACCGGCCCGTTCGGCTCCGGCCGCAGCACCGCGATGCGCACGATCGCCCACGCCACCCACCACGCGTACCCCGACCTCCCCGCCTACCTCCTCTCTGCCCGCCCCGGCGACCTCAGCGACGAACTGCGCTGGAAGGATGCCGCGACCGACCCCGACACGTCGCTTGCCCTCGCAACGACCCTCGCGGCAACACTCACCGCCCCAGGCTCAGCGTCACTGTTCGTAGTCGTCGAAGACAGCAGCGGGTTCGAAGGAACCCCCGCCGAATCTGCGATCGCGGGGCTCCTCAAAGCCGCCCGCCGCAACCCCACCACCCGCGTCCTCGTGGAGACCGACACGGTCACCGCGGGGTCGGCGTGGCAGATCTTCACCGAACTGAAGACCGCTCGCGCCGGCATCGTCCTGCAACCCGAAGAGTCCGACGGGGCGAGCATCTTCCGTGTCCAGTTCCCCCGCTCCACCCGCGCCGACTTCCCCGCAGGCCGTGGATTCGCGGTCACCGCCGGACGCGTCCGACGGGTGCAAGTCGCCCGCTTGTCCCCCGAAGAGGGGACAAGAAATGGCTGATCGTCCAGGAACCCGCGTCATAAAATAAGCACAGAGCCGTCTCTAGAGGCGAGACGAATCACCGTGCAGGGCACGGTGCAACCAGAGGGGGAACTCTGATGGCTAACTTGAACGTCACCTACGGTGAAATGACGTCCCGTGCCGACCAGCTCATTGCCGGTCGCGATGAGATAAACACGACGCTGCAGCGGCTACAGTCCCAGATCAGCGCGCTCGTCGCCCAGGGGTTCGTCACCGACCGATCCTCAGGCGCCTACCAAGAGGCTTACAACCGGTTCACGTCGGGTGCGACGAACACCATCGGCGGACTCGACGACCTCGCCGCGTTCCTGCGCACCACCGCACAAACCCTGCAGGACGTCGACACCCAGATCGCCGCCCGCATCGGCCGCTGACCACGAGAGCCGTGACCAGCTCGCTATTCGCGGACTATGGTTCGATCTCGGCCTCGTCGGGGGGCCTCAGAGCCGCGGCTGCGGCTCTCTCCGACACCTGGATGCCATGGTCTGCGGGGCTCGGCTCCGTCAGCGTACAGGCTGCGCTGGACGGGGTGACCGCGATTCATTCGGCACGCGTGTCGGCTGCCGAGTCGATGCTTCAGCGTGCGGCGTTCGGAGTGGAGCAGGCGGTCGCGGACATGATCGCCGCGGATGAGAGTTTTGTGAGGGCGCTGCCGTGAGTGGTCAGTGGACAGCGTCAGACCCCGGGTATGGCGATCCTCCCTCGATTCGTGCGGCAGCTTCGGCGCGCCAGCAGCAAGCCGCGACGATGCGCGACGCCGCCGCGCGGACGGGTGCGGCCTCTGCAACGGCGTCCGCGGGGTGGTCGGGGCAGGGCGAGAGAGCCGTCGTCTCCGTGGCGACGGACGTGCAAGCGGATCTGGGCGGTCTCGCTTCGCAAGTCGACGCGGTGGCGGGCGCGTTGCAGCGGTACGCGAACGATGTCGACGCCGTGAAGCAGCAGCAGTCCGCGATCATCGCGCGCCAGGAAGAGACATCGCAGACGCTGTTGCGCGCCCGACGTAGCGTTGACCGGCTTGCGTCCGACAGTAGCGCGGACCCGTACGAACTCTCCCGTGCGAGAGGAAATGTCGATGCGTTGAACTGGCAGATGCGAGCGTACGGAGGGCAGCTCGAAGCGCTCACGACCCTCAGGTCTGCCGCGGACAGTGCTGCCATCGCATCGCTCAGCGGCGCGTCGAGCGCGGGCGCTCTTACTGGGTTTGTCCCGGGCGGTCCTGGCGCGACACCGTCCGGCAGCCTCCCGAACGTGACGCTCGAGCAGTTGGCGGGGATGACGGCCACGGAACTGGCCGCCCTGTTCCAGTTCTACCCTGGCCTGGCCGCCTCGCTCCGCACCTCTGCACCTCCGGATCAGGTCGCTGCATGGTGGGCGTCGCTGTCCAGGGACGCACAGACGGCCCTCGTTCTGGGCGCGCCGGGACTGATCGGCTCCCTGGGCGGGGTGTCTCCCGTCGCGCGGTCCGCCGCGAACAGGTTGAACGCGGTCGCGCGTGAAGCGGAGATTGATGCTCGCCTCGCGGAGTTGCGATCGACCCCCACCTCTGGCGGGTTCTCCACTCCCGCCTACGGGTACGACGCGGGCACCTTCGATGAGGAGATCAACCGGTTGCTCGCGGAACGCGGGTACCTTCAGAAGGTGATCGACGGAACCGTTCAGCTGTATCTGTACGACCCGTCATCCCTGAGCATCGTGGAGATGATCGGAACCCCCGGCCCCGAAACCACCGCGATCAACACCTACATCCCGGGCACGTTCACGAGCCTGTTCAGCTTCTACCACGGCGACGTCCAACAAGTCGGCAGCTGGCTTACGAAGAAGGACACCGGCCAGGTGACATTCGTGTGGAAGCACGGCCTGTTCCCCGGAGAAGACCCGGCGACCGGTGCCGCGCAGATCCTGCCGCGCATTCTTGAGGCGAACTTCCTGCCGTGGGCGGTCGCGAAAGGCGACGCCCTCGCCAGGTTCGAATCCGAACTCCGAGCGTCACTCACCTCTGCGGCATCCGCTGAGCACAACGGCATCGCGCACTCGTGGGGACTCGGCGCACTCACTGCGTCCGAAGATGCCGGCGCGGAGTATGACACGGTCATCTCCCTCTCCGGCGCGGGGATGCCACCGGACTGGAGGCCGCACCCCGGCACGGCGTACGCCCACTTCGCATACACCGACGCCCTGACGATGGCGCAACAGACCGGCGCCGTGTGGGGCGGGAACAACCCCGGCACCAGCCCCTACTTCCAGCAACACCACTACGCCACACCGGGAGACTTCACCATCGTGACACGCCCGCTCATCAACCCGTTCGCTCCCGGCGGGCCCGACGTCGTGATTCCGATGCACGTGATCCCCGCCACCAGCGACCCCATCGGCAATCACGACCTCATCGCCACCAACAAGGACGCCAACCTCCGCGCGCTCAGCGATGTTCTAGCGGAGCTGCAACAATGACCGGCCGCCCGTCGCGATGGGGTCTGGTCGTCTGCGTGGCCGTGGTCGTGAGCGTGCTGACCGGATGCGCTCAGAAGGATGACGGAGTGGACAAGACGCTGACCATCGACCAAGCGAAAAGCCAGACCCAAGAGGTCGAGATGCGCATCATCGAACTCACGCCCGCTACCTACGTGGCAGATGTGAGACAGCAGCCGGAGGGCGTGCTGCTGGCGTGCAGCCCAACTTCGGTGACGTGGGCGGGAGGTGCCACGCTCACCGTGCAATCGGACCCCGATTTCACCAAGATCCTCACCGACATCCAGACGGCGTTCAACGCAGACCCGGCGTACACGACCATCATGGACACCGACTATCACGGCGATCCCGTACTCACCATCCACGACGCAGCCGGCAGCCAATGGATCGTCAGGCCGATGAAGCGGGGCGCAACCCTCGACATTTCCTCGTCGTCCCCCTGCTTCGCGACCCCCGACGGCATGCAACGCAGCGACTCGTATTAGCGCGGGAGTAGCGGTGATGGCGCTCAGGGAGGCGCTGATGCTGCGGGCGGGTGGTGTTCGTGACGCGGCGACCGCGATGGTCAACGCCGACACGGCAGCCGCAGCCATGGCGTCCACCCGATGAGCACGCAATGGTCGACAGTCGACCGTCCGAGTCCTGGCGGGCGGAGTTGGAGCGATGTACGGGTATGAACCAGCGAACGATGTCGCCAGATACGCGATCCAAGCACCCAACGACATCAACCGCATCTATGCTGGCCAACAAGCATGGGAAGTTGGATTCGGCATTGCGCCCGAGCAGATCCCCCGGATCACGATCCTCAATTCGGGAATGAGCGGCCTACCAATGAACCCTATGACCGTGTCCATGGAAGCGTCGCTCGCAGGCCCTCTCGCTGTCGCAGCGCAGATCCCCGCCAGCGTGGACAATCACATCGACATGATGAGTGACGACCTTTCGGTCAACGGCACCTCACTACGAAGCGTGCGAGAGCTGCTGCATCAGATGGGTAAGCAGTGAGGTATCGATTGGCTTTCGTCGCGATCGTTGCCGCCCTTCGCGATGTTCTAGCGGAGCTGCAACGATGACCGGCCGCCCGTCGCGATGGGGTCTGGTCGTCTGCGTGGCCGTGGTGTTGAGTGTGCTGACCGGATGCGCGCAGAAGGATGACGGAGTGGACAAGACATTGACCATCGATCAAGCCAAGCACCAGACCCAAGCCGTGACCCAACAGATTATCGATCTGGTGCCGTCGGATTTCGTGGCCCTATCGAAGGTGCGACCCGAAGGTATCCTGCTGGCGTGCAGTCCCACATCCCTCACCTGGAGCGGCGGTGCCACGCTCACCGTGCAATCGGACCCCGATTTCACCAAGATCCTCACCGACATCCAGACGGCGTTCACCGCAGACCCGGCGTACACGACCATCATGGACACCGACGATCACGGCGATCCCGTACTCACCATCCACGACAAGGCCGGCAGCCAATGGATCGTCAGGCCGATGACACGCGGGGCAACACTCGACGTCATGTCATCGTCCCCCTGCTTCCTCACACCCGACGGCATGCAACCCAGCGACTCGTATTAGCGCGGGAGTAGCGGTGATGTCACCGCGGCGCGAGCCGGACGAGCTGCGGGTCGAGGGCGAAGACCACCGGCGACCCGACCGCGAGATCGTGCGCGGCGAGCTCCGCCGCCGAGATCTCGACATCGGCCTCGGGGTCCGACACGTGCAGTCGCGCCCCGGCGGGCGTCGCCTCGATGCGCGCGACGTGGGTGCGCCAGAGCACAGGGCGCTCTTCACGGGCATCCGCAGCACCTCTCCCCTGCTCAGGCACGATGCGCGCGGCACCCGACGGCACCAAGAGCACCGCCGCTCCGTCGGCGCTGCCCGGCACCGTCACCGTCAGGGCGCCCGACCGCCAGTACCCGCCCCCCACGAGGCCCGGCACCCGCGCCACCCCCGCCAGCGTCGCCGCGAAAGCCGTGCGCGGCGCGGTCAGCACCTCGCGAGGCGCGCCCTGCTGTGCGATGGCCCCCGCCTCCATCAGCATCAGCCTGTCGGCGAGGGCGATGGCATCGACCACGGCGTGCGTGACGATCACCGTCGTCGTGCCGGTGCGGCGCACCTGATCGCTCAGCATGCTGCGCACATCGGCCGCCGTGGCGGGATCGAGCGCGGCGAACGGTTCGTCGAGCAGCAGCACGCGGGGCCGCGCAGCCAGCGCGCGCGCGAGCGCGACGCGCTGCTGCTGACCTCCCGACAGCGCCTCGGGCAGACGCGCCGCGTCGGCGCCGAGACCCACACGGTCGAGCCACCGGTCAGCCTCGGCGCGGCGCAAAGCGCGCGACACTCGTGCACCCCGCCGCGAGCGGGCGACGAGGGCGAACGCGACGTTCTCGCGCGCGGAGAGGTGCGGGAAGAGCCTCGCCTGCTGCCCGAGCAACACCACTCCCCGCTGCTGCGGTGGCACGTGCACGCGTGCGCTCGAAACGTCGGCACCGTCGACACGGACGTAGCCGCGCTCGGCGCGCACGAGGCCCGAGACGACCGACAGAAGGGTCGACTTGCCGGCGCCGCTCGGCCCCATGAGGGCGACGACCTCGCCCGGAGCCGCCGTGAGGCGGGCATCCATCTCGAACGAACCCCGCTGCAACGCGACGTGCACCTCGAGCGCGGCCCCGCGAGCAGCCGCATCACTGCCCCTGACTGGTGCGGCAGTCACCGCGCGGCCCCCGCGCCCGGGCGCCACGCCCGCACGAGCAGCAGCACAGCGACCGCGGTCGTCAGCAGCAGCAGCGACAGAGCGACGGCCGTGCCCTGCGACACCCCAGCGCCGTTGAAGGCGGTATAGATCGCGAGCGGCATGGTCTGGGTGACGCCCGGCGCGTTGCCCGCGAACAGCGCCGTCGCCCCGAACTCGCCGATCGCCCGCGCGAAGCACAGCACGATCCCCGCGATCAGTCCCGGCGCTGCGAGCGGCAGCGTCACCCGCCACAGAATGCGCCACCGCCCCGCCCCGAGCGCTGCCGCGGTCTGCTCGTAGCCGATCCCGGTCGAGCGCAGCGACCCTTCGAGCGCCAGCACGAGAAAAGGCAGCGCCACGAACGTCTGCGCGATCACGACGGCCGCCGTCGTGAACGGCACCTTCACCCCGACCTCGGCGAGAAGCGCACCGAGCCATCCGTTGCGCCCCAGCAGGGCCAGCAGCGCGACCCCGCCGACCATCGGCGGCAGCACGAGCGGCACCGTGACGACGGCGCGCAGCAGCGTCGCCACGCGCGCACCCGATCGCGCGATGAGCAGCGCGAGCGGCACGCCGAGCACGACGCACACCATCGTCGCGATCGTGCCGGTCACGAGCGAGAGCCCGAGCGCCGACACCGCCTCGGGCGAGGTGACATCGGCCCACAGCGTCGACCACTCGACCCGCCCGACGAGCGCGCTCAGCGGCACGGCGAGCAAGGCCAGACCGAGCACCGCGGGCACCATCAGCACCCGCGGTACGAAACCTCTCCCGTCGCCCCTCACAGGCCCGTCGCCCTCAATGCGCGCCGAAACCGAGCGAGCGCAGCACCGACTGCCCGTCATCCGACAGCACATACGCGACGAACGCGGCTGCGGCGTCGGGGTTCTTCGATCCCGTCAGCGCCACGATCGGATACGTGTTCACGACGGCGTCGGCACCCGCAGTGGCGACGGTCTCGACGTCGGTCGAGCTCTTCGCGTCGGTCACGTAGACGAGGCCGGCATCGGCCTCGCCGCCGGCTACCTTCGTGAGCACGGCCGTGACGCTCTGCTCGTAGCTGTCGACGGATGCCTGCACGCCGACGTTGCTCAGCAGGGTCGCCGACGCGGCGCCGCACGGCACCTCGGCGGCGCAGAGCACGACGTCGAGATCGGGGTTCGCGAGATCGGCGGGACCCGTCACGCCGCCGGGGTTGCCGGAGGGCACGACGAGGGTGAGCACGTTGGTGGCGAAGGGCTTGGGATCTGTCGCGAGCGAGGCATCCGTCACTTTCGCCATGTTCTTCTGATCGGCCGAGGCGAACACGTCGACCGCGGCGCCCTCGATGATCTGCGTCGCGAGGGTCGACGAGCCGTCGTAGCTGATGGGCAAGACGTCGACGCCGGGGTTCTGCGCCTCGAAGTCGGCGGCGAGCCGGTCGAACGCCGTTTTGAGCGACGCCGCAGCCGAGATGGTGAGCGTTCCGCTGAGCGTCGAGGCGCTGGCGGCGGCATCGCCGCTCGCCGAGGCGTCAACCGCGGTGGGCGTGCTCGCACACCCCGCGAGCGTCGACATCGCGACGACGAGCGCGGCGAGGGCCGTGACGGGCCTGACCGGCCTGGCGGCGGCGCGGGGTCGGGAGTGGGTCATGGGTCAGCCTTTCGGGGTCTCGACGATGACGGTCGTGGCTTTGACGATCGCGACGGCCAGCGATCCGGGCGCGAGGTCCAGTTCGCGCACGGCTTCGGCCGACATGAGCGTCACGACGCGGTGCGGGCCGCACTGGATGTCGACCTGCGCCATGACGCCGTCGAGTTGCACGCGCGTGACGAGCCCTGTGAAGCGATTGCGCGCGCTTGACAGGCGGTCGGTCGGATCGTTGGGAGTGTGGGCGAGCTCGACGGCCTTGGCGGCGAGCGCCTCACCGGGAATCTCGGCCGGTGCGGCATCGGTCGTCGGCAGAGCGCCCTGGTCGATCCACCGCCGAACGGTGTCGTCGCTCACGCCGAGCAGGCGTGCCGCGTCAGAGATGCGATAGCTCGTCATGAGGCAAAACTACTCCGCACATGCGGAACGATGACCGTGGATATTCCGCTCGTGAGGTTTCCACGGGCATACGGTCGCAGCGCGCGCGGCGTGCGGGATTAGCCTGAACGCATGCCGCTGCCTCCCCTCGTCAGCCCCGTCGATGCGCTCTCCGACGCCGAGCGCACGCGCACGCACCGGCACGCGGCACTGCGCGGATTCGGCGAGCTCGCGCAGCGCCGCCTGGCCGCCGCACACGTCGCGATCGTCGGAGCCGGCGGGCTCGGCTCACCCGCCGTACTGGCCCTCTGCGCGGGGGGAGTGGGCACGATCACCGTGATCGACGACGACGACGTCGACGTCGCGAACCTGCAGCGCCAGGTGCTGCACCGCCACCGTGACATCGGCGCACCGAAGGTCGATTCGGCCGTGCGCGCGGGCGCCGACCTCAGCCCCGAGACACGTGTCGACGCCCGCAGAGAGAGGCTGGATGCCACGAATGCCGCGCATCTGCTGGCGGGGGCCGACCTCGTGCTCGACGGCTCGGACACCTTCGCGACGCGCACGATCGTCGCCGCGGAGTGCGAACGGCGAGGGCTACCGCTCGTCTGGGGCGTCGTGCAGGAGTTCCACGCGCAGGTGACGGTGTTCTGGTCGGCGCCGCCCGCGGGTCGTGAGGCCGTCGTGCTCGCCGATCTGCACCCGCCCGAGCTGGTCGGCGAAGCACCCAGCTGCACCGAGGTGGGCGTGCTGGGCGCACTGACCCTGCAGGTCGGCGCGATCATGGCCGTCGAAGCGCTGAAGCTCATCACCGGCGTCGGCGAGCCGCTGCTCGGCCGCGTGCTGCTCGTCGACGCGCTCGCCGGTCGCAGCACCGACGTGCCGCTGCACCCGACCGCTGAGCGGCGCCGCGGGGTGGTCGAGGCATCCGAACCCGCCGCGCCCGCTGTACCAGACGCCTACGCCGCCGCTCCCCCGCAGCTGACGCTCGCCGAGATGCGCACCGCGATCGCCGACGAGGGCGCCGTCGTACTCGACGTGCGCGAGCCGCACGAGACGCGCGGCGGCGGAATCGACGGCGCGATCCTGATGCCTCTCGGCGACCTGTTGGCCGATCCCTCCGCGGTCGCCGCGACGGCGCCCGTCGTCGTGGTGTGCGCGAAGGGGCTGCGCGCACGGCGCGCCGCCGAGGCGCTGCGAGAGCGCGGGGTCGACGCGCGCGTGCTCGCGGGCGGATTGGCGGCATGGACATGAGCGCGACGCCGGGCGCCGCCATGGTCAGTGTCGATGAGCACCTCGCGACGGTGCTCGCTGCCGCCGCTTCCCTGCCGGTGCGCAGCGTCGCTCTCGCCGACGCGCTGGGCGCGACCCTCGCCGCGCCTGCGGTCGCGGCGTT
Organism: Microbacterium paulum; assembly: GCF_015707995.1. Lineage (GTDB taxonomy): Bacteria > Actinomycetota > Actinomycetes > Actinomycetales > Microbacteriaceae > Microbacterium > Microbacterium paulum. Next base: position 22,115 of record NZ_JAAGRY010000008.1, on the reverse strand, counting down.
CGATCTGCCCGCGTTCGAGAACTCGGCGATGGACGGCTTCGCCGTGCGCCACGCCGACGTCGCCGCGGCGCGCGCCGACCGGCCGGTGCGACTGCAGGTCGTCGCCGATGTTCCCGCCGGCAGCCCCCTCGATCCCCCGCTCGCCGCCGGAGAGGCGGCGCGCATCATGACCGGTGCACCGCTGCCGACCGCGGCCGACACCGTCGTGCCTTTCGAAGACACCCTCGGCGGCCTCGCCGACTCGCTCGGCGAGATCGTCGTGGCGAGCGCGCCGAGATCGCTCGGGGCGCACGTGCGGCGGCGCGGCGAAGACACGCCGCGCGGCGGCCTCGTGCTGCCGGCGGGCACTCTGCTCGGCGGTCGGCAGCTCGCCGCGCTCGCCGCCGTGGGTGTGACCGGCGTGACGGTCGCGTCGGCGCCGCGCGTGGTCGTCGTCTCGACGGGCAGCGAACTCGTGCCGCTCGATGACCTGCCCGCTCGCGGCGGGTCGCTGCGGCGCGGCGAGATCCCCGAATCCAACGGCACGCTGCTGGCTGGGCTCGTGCACGGCGCGGGCGCCGTCGTGGTCCGCCGCGAGGTCGTTGACGACGAGGGCGACGATCTGCACGATCTGCTCGACGCCGTGACGACGGGCCCGGATGCCTGCGACGTCGTCATCTTCTCGGGCGGTGTCAGCGCCGGAGCCTACGAAGTCGTGCGCCAGCACGTCACCCAGATGACCTTCGGTCCCGTCGCGATGCAACCGGGCAAGCCCCAGGGTTTCGGGGTGGCGGGATCGACGCTGCTGTTCGGGCTGCCCGGCAACCCGGTGAGCGTTGCCGTGTCGTTCGAGGTGTTCGTGCGCCCGGCTCTGCTCGCTCTGCAGGGCCGCGCTCGGCTGCACAGGCCGCGGGTGCGCGCGGTCGCCGACAGCGGCTGGCGCACACCCGAGGGGCGCCAGCAGTTCTTGCCCGTCGCTCTCGACCGCTCAGACCCCGCCGCGTGGCGCGCCGTGCCGGTGTCGGGCGGCGGTTCGCACCTCGCCGGGCGGCTCGGCGCTGCCGATGCGTACGCCGTCATTCCGGCCGACCTCGAGGTCGTACGCGCCGGCGACCCGGTCGACGTGATGCTGCTCGACTGAGCACCGCTGGACTGAGCACCGCACCGCCACTGCCCACCGCCACTGCCCACCGGAACGAATATCGAGGATGCCATGACCTTCACCCACCTGGACGCCGCGGGCCACGCCCGCATGGTCGACGTCACCGAGAAGCAGCCCACGGTGCGATCGGCGACGGCGCACGGCTTCGTGCGCTGCGCGCCCACGGTCGTCGAGGCTCTGCGCGACGGCACCACCCCGAAGGGAGACGTGCTCGCGGTCGCGCGGATCAGTGGCATCCAAGCCGCGAAGCGCACACCTGAGCTGCTGCCGCTCGCGCACGTCATCGGCGTGCACGGCGCGAGCGTCGACGTCACGATCGTCGATGAGGGCGTCGAGATCGAGGCGACAGTGCGGACGGCCGATCGCACCGGCGTCGAGATGGAGGCCCTCACCGCCGTCGCCGTGGCCGCTCTCGCCGTGGTCGACATGGTCAAAGGCCTCGACAAGGCGACGTCGATCGAGCAGGTGCACCTCGTTCGCAAGACCGGCGGGAAGAGCGGCGATTGGACGCGCGGGCAATGACCACCTCGACCAGAACGCGCGGTGCGACGGGTGCGATCCTGCTCGCCGGCGGCCGCGCGTCACGCCTCGGCGGCCTCGACAAGCCGCTACTGCAGCGCGCCGGCAGGTCGCTGCTGCAGCGCGCGGTCGACGCGGTCGCGGGGTCGGCGCCCCTCACGATCGCCGGACCAGAGCGCCCGGGCATCGTGCGCGCAAGCGGCGAAAGCGCGGTGAAGTGGGTGCGCGAAGAACCGCCGTTCTCGGGGCCTGCCGCGGCGCTCGTCGCCGTCCTCGACTCGTGGCGTTCATCGGATCGCCCCAGCGCCGACCCTTCGTGGGCGTTCGTGCTCGCGACCGACCTCGCCGACCCGCGCGCCGCCGTCGATGCGCTGCGCGACGCACGGAACGCCCTCGCACCCGGTGAGCGCGCCCGCCGCTGCGGCCTCTGCCTCGCCGACCACGACGGACATCCGCAGTGGCTCGCGGGGCTCTACCGCACCACCGCGCTGTGCCGCGCGGCGAAGGCCGCCCCCGACGCGGCCGCGGGGCTCTCGATGCGGGCGTTGCTCGCCCCCCTCGATCCCCTCGTGCTCGTCGCCTCTGAGCGGGCGACCGCCGACGTCGACACGTGGGACGATCTCGCGCGCGAAGGCATCCAGCCCCCTACGACCACGACCCTGCCATCGGAGACGAACCCATGAGCGAACGCACCCTTCCCCCCGAAGCCCTCGACGCCTGGGCAGCCGCGCTGCGCACCCGGTTCGAGCTCGCCGAAGACGACCTGCCGATCGCTCTCGTCCTCGACCTCGCGCGCGACGTCGCGAACGGTGTCGCCCGCCCGGCCGCACCGTTCAGCGCGTTCGCCGCGGGACTCGTCGCCGGCCGCGCGGGGGGCACCCCCGACGACGTGCGCGCGGCGGTCGCGGCGATCGTCGAGCTCGCCGAAGCCTGGCCCCGCAGGGAGAGCTGATGGCGCGCGTACGCTACTTCGCGGCCGCGGCCGACTTCGCGGGCCGCGCCGAAGAAGAGCGCGGCGAGGGTCGCGTGAGCGAGCTGCGCGCGGCGCTCGCCACCGACTACCCCGCGCTCGGCGCACTGCTGCCGCGTTGCGCCGTGCTGATCGACGGTCGCCGCACCGATGCCGACGCACCGCTCACCGAGACGACGCTCGTCGACGTGCTGCCCCCGTTCGCGGGCGGCTGAGCACGCGGCTGGCCGCGCGGCGCTCGGGCAGGCTCAGCCGCCGATGCCCTTCCAGGCCGCTTCGCCGTCGTCGGTCCACTGCTTCTTCCACACGGGCAGACCACGCTTGATCTCTTCGATGAGGGTTCGGCAGATCTGAAAGGCATCGTCGCGATGCGCCGTGCCGACGGCGATCACGACAGCCGCGTCGCCGACCGCGAGTCGCCCGACGCGATGACTGACGGCCACGGCCGCCCGCCGATCACCGATCGCCCCGATCACGATGTCGTGCAGGGTCGCCTCGGCGTCGGGGTGGGCGGAGTACTCGAGGGCGACGACCTCGGAGCGTGCGTCGGGGTCGTTCGCGCGCACGGTGCCGACGAAGCTCGTCACGGCGCCCACCCACGCACCCTCGACAGCGGCGAGATGCTCGGCGACATCGAGTTCGGTGTCGCGAATGCGGGCGATGCGAATGCTCATGCGTGGTCTCCTCCATCGAGCTGAGCCAGCGCGTGGGGCGCGATGGTGACGATCAGCGGCATGCCGGATGCCACGGCGCGCGGCGACCCCGGAAGGTTCACGATCAGCGCGTCGCCCACGACGCCGGCGCGCCCGCGCGAGAGCATCGCGGCGGGGGTCTCGTCGAGGCCGCGCCGGCGCAGCTCTTCGGCGATGCCCGGCAGCGCGCGCTCGATGACGCGGTCGGTTCCCTCGGGGGTCTGATCGCGCGGCGACAGGCCGGTTCCCCCGGTCGTGACGATCAGGCGCGCACCCGCCGCACACGCGGCGCGCAACGCGTCCTTGACGGCGTCGGCGCCGTCGGGCACGATGATCGCGTCGGGGCAGTCGAACCCCGCGGCTCGCAGCGCCGCGACGGCGAGGGGCCCGCCCTCGTCGGCGCGCAGCCCCGCCGATGAGCGATCCGAGACCGTGATGACGCGGGCAGCCGGGCTCATGCGGCCAGCCTACGCCGCACGCATCGGGGCCCGATACCATCACATCGCACGCTCGCCGCCACGAGACCGCGCATAATCGAAGCATGCCCCGCCCGACGCACGCCTACCGCGGACTGGCTCAGCCGAGCCGGCTGCAGGTCGCGGCGCTGGTGATGGAGCAACCGGGAATCTCGCTCGTCGAGCTCTCTGAGAAGACGGGCCTGCACGCGAACACGCTGCGCGATCACGTGCGCGTGCTCACGAGCGAAGGCATCATCCGCAGCGAGGTCGAGCACCGCGCGATGCGCGGGCGGCCACGGGCGCTGTTCTACCCGATGGATGCCGGGGTCGAGAACGAGGCGGCGCAGAGGCGGATCGAGCAGGCCAAGAAGCACGGCGACCTGCTGCGGCGCATCATGCCCGAGACCGAGTCCGACCCAGAGCTCGCCCTCGGGCCCGACGCCGTCCACCAGCTCGACGCGCTGTACGAGCACCTCGACGAAGTGGGACTCGACCCGCGGGTGGCCGAACGCGACCTCGAGGTGGCCCTGCGCCCGTGCGCCTTCCACACGCTCGTCGACAATCACCGCGAGGCCCTGTGCCGCGTGCACGAGGGGCTCATCCGCGAGGTGCTCGACCGTGCCGGCGGTCCCGTCGAGATCGACCGGCTGCTCCCGCTCGTGAGCGCGCACCGTTGCGAACTCGTGCTGCGTCTGGCGGCCGCACCCGAAGGCGCGGCGGCGCCCGGCGGCAGCGTGGGGCGGGATGCCACTGCGACCGCGACCGCCACCGCGATTTCCGAGGCATCCCCCTCTGGCGACGACGACGTCTGCGCGCCGCGAGCCGGCCGGCGGTGACCGCGTCGGCCGACTCGCGCGGCCGTCACTTCTTGTCGGCGCGCGCACCCGCGCGCTTGTCGGCGAGCATGCCGCCGACGACGAGCGCTCCCGCCCCCACGAGTACCAGCAGCCACAGCCCGAGCGCGTACGAGTTGGTCGCTGAATCGTAGGTGGCGCCCATGACGAGCGGGGGGAAGTACCCGCCCAGACCGCCCGCCGCAGCGACGACGCCCGTCACGGCGCCGACCTTGTCGGGCGGGGTCGACGGGCCGATCCAGGCGAAGACCGCGCCCATGCCGAGGCCCATCGCCGCCGCCATCAGCAAGAAGATCGCGCCGGTCAGCACACCCTCGGGCGGCTGCTGGCCGACGAGGTACGCGCACGCGACGATGCCGGCGAGCGAGAGGAGCGAGATCACCTTCGGGCCGAACCGGTCGGCCAGCACGCCGCCGATCGGGCGGGCGAGCACGGCGGCCGCGGCGAACAGCGCCGTGCGGGTGCCGGCGCCGACGGCATCGATCTGGTCGGGATAGATGGTCAGCAGGTACTTGGGCAGATAGGTCGAGAACGCCACGAATCCGCCGAAGACGATCGCGTACAGGAACGACATCTGCCACGTCACCGCGAGTCGCAGCGCGCCGGCCACCTTGGGCACGAGGGGCTGACTGCTCGGCTTCCAGGCGGGCGATTCGCGCAGGAAGAACCAGATGAGCACCGCCACCACGAGGAGCACCCCCACGATCAGCAGGTGCGTCGGCAGGTAGCCGATCGCTTTCGCGAGACGGGGCGTCGCGAAGGCCGACACGGCCGTGCCGATCATGCCCATACCGAAGACGCCGTTGGCGAATCCGCGGCGCTCGGGCGGGAACCATGCGCTCGAGAACGGCACGCCGACCGCGAAGATCGTGCCCGCGACCCCCAGCAGAAAGCCCGCGACCATGAGCAGCCAGAAGCTGCCGGTCTGCCCGGCGAGAGCGACGAGCAGCACGGCGGGGATCGACCCGAGCAGCACCGCGGTGAACATGCGGCGCCCGCCGAAGCGGTCGGTCAGCGCGCCGACGACGACGCGTCCGAGCGACCCGACGAGCACGGGCGTCGCGAGCATGAGCGAGATCTGCCCCTGGTCGAGGCCCATCTTCTCGGCATAGACGTTCTGCAGCGGGGCGATGCACATCCACGCCCAGAAGCCTGTCGTCGAGGCGAGGGTCGCGAGGAGCACCTGCCCCAGTCCGCCGCGCAGGTCGGGGGTGGTGTTCGGGTGCGGCGACGTCATGGTCGCGCGGGGCTTCGTTGTCACGGTGACTCCCATCGGTGCGCTCACGGTAGCGCCGCTGCCGGAGCGCCCCGAGAGCGGTTCACCGTTGTTATTCCGCGGTCGGGAACGGGGCGGTCGAGCCTCGCCTTCAGCCTGGATTAACCACGGTCTACTCGCCGGGGCCGCGCTGAGTCGCTGGCGATACTGAGCACAGATCGCCAGCGAGGAGAATCCGATGACCCCCGAGATCCGCACGAGGCGCGCCACCGACGGCCCGCTCGAAGACGCCCTCCTCACGATGGGTCGGTTCCTGCACCGCGGCGAGACGAGCGAAGACCTGCGCGCCGTGTTCCTCGAGGGCGGCCGCAAGGGCGACGTCTTCTATCGCGACCGCTGGGCCCACGACAAGGTCGTCCGTTCGACCCACGGCGTCAACTGCACGGGCTCGTGCTCGTGGAAGGTGTACGTCAAAGACGGCATCATCACGTGGGAGACCCAGCAGACCGACTACCCCTCGGTCGGCCCCGATTCACCCGAGTACGAGCCCCGCGGCTGCCCCCGCGGCGCAGCGTTCAGCTGGTACACCTATTCGCCGACGCGCGTGCGCTACCCGTATATCCGCGGCGTTCTCGCCGAGCTCTACCGCGAGGCCAAGCTCACGCATCGCGATCCGGTCGAGGCCTGGGCATCCGTCGTCGAAGACCCCGACAAGGCGCAGCGCTACAAGAGTGCCCGCGGCAAGGGCGGGCTCATCCGCACCACGTGGGATGAGGCGATGGAGATCGCGGCCGCGGCGCACGTCTACACGGTGAAGGTCTACGGCCCCGACCGGGTCGCCGGCTTCTCGCCGATTCCCGCCATGTCGATGGTCAGCCACGGCGCCGGGGCGCGGTTCCTGAACCTTCTGGGCGGCACGATCCTGTCGTTCTACGACTGGTACGCCGATCTGCCCGTCGCGAGCCCCCAGGTGTTCGGCGATCAGACCGACGTGCCCGAGTCGGCCGACTGGTGGAACGCGGGTTACCTCATGATGTGGGGCTCAAACGTACCCGTCACGCGCACGCCCGACGCCCACTTCATGGCCGAGGCGCGCTACCGCGGGCAGAAGGTCGTCACGGTCTCGCCCGACTACACCGACAACACGAAGTTCGCCGACGAGTGGGTCGCCCCGCACCCCGGCACCGATGCCGCCCTCGCCATGGCGATGGGCCACGTCATCTTGACCGAGTTCTTCGTCGAGCGCCGCACCGAGCGGTTCGAGGACTACATGCGCCGCTTCAGCGACGCGCCCTACCTCGTCGCGCTCGAAGAGCACCCCGAAGGTCTCGTGCCGGGCAAGTTCCTCACGGCGAGCGACCTGGGCGGTGCGCACGCCGCCGCACCGCGCGCCGACTTCAAGACGGTGCTGCTCGACCAGCACGGCGAGCCGGTCGTGCCGAACGGCTCGCTCGGCCACCGCTTCACACCCGAAGACGAGGGCACATGGAACCTCGACCTCGAAGGCGTCGTGCCGCCCCTGTCGCTGCGCGATCTCGCGAGCACCACCGAATCGGCCTCGATCGTGCTGCCGCGCTTCGACGTCACCCCCGACGGTGACGATGCCGCCCACGCCGGCGGCACCGGCACGGTGACCCGCGGGGTGCCGGTGCGGCAGGTCGCCGGTCGCCTCGTGACGACGGTGTTCGATCTGCTGCTCGCGCAGTACGGTGTCGCCCGCGAGGGCCTTCCCGGCGAGTGGCCCACCGGCTACGACGACGCGAGCACGCCGGGAACCCCCGCGTGGCAAGAAGAGATCACGAACGTGCCCGCGGCGCAGGCCGCGCGGATCGGGCGCGAGTTCGCCGACAACGCCGAGCGCAGCGGCGGGCGCTCGATGATCCTCATGGGTGCGGGCACCAACCACTGGTTCCACTCCGACACGATCTATCGCACCTTCCTCGCGCTGACGACGATGACCGGATGCCAGGGCGTCAACGGCGGCGGCTGGGCGCACTACGTCGGTCAAGAGAAGGTGCGCCCGATCACGGGGTACTCGCAGTACGCGACCGCCGCCGACTGGGGGCGCCCGCCGCGCCAGAACATCGGCACGGCGTTCTGGTATCTCGCGACCGACCAGTGGCGATACGACGGCCTGCCCGCCTCGTCACTCGCCTCTCCGCTGGCCCGCGGCCAGTTCGACGACCGCACGACGGCGGACTGCCTCGTCGAATCGGTCAAACGCGGGTGGATGCCGGCGTATCCGACGTTCTCGCGCAACCCCCTCGACCTATGCGACGAGGCCGAGGCCGCCGGCAAAGAGCCCGCCCAGCACATCGTCGACGAGCTGACCGACGGGTCGCTGCAGTACGCGGTCGAAGACCCCGATGCGCCCGAGAACTTCCCGCGCGTGATCTCGATCTGGCGGGCGAACGTGCTGGGGTCTTCGGGCAAGGGCAACGAGTACTTCCTCAAGCACCTGCTCGGCACCGACTCGGCGGTGCGCGCCCCCGAGTCGCCCGAAGGCTCGCGCCCGCGCGACATGGCGTGGCACGACGAGGCGCCCGAGGGCAAGCTCGACCTCTTGATGACGGCAGATTTCCGCATGACCTCGACGACGCTGTTCAGCGATCTCGTGCTTCCCGCCGCCACCTGGTATGAGAAGTACGACCTGTCCTCGACCGACATGCATCCCTTCATCCACGCCTTCACGCCGGCGATCACGCCGCCGTGGCAGACGCGCACCGACTTCGATCTGTTCGGCTCGCTCGCCGAGAAGTTCAGCGAATACGCACGCCTGCACCTGGGCGTGCGCCGCGACGTCGTCGCCTCGCCGCTGCAGCACGACACCCCCGACGTCATGGCGACCCCGCACGGCATCGTGCCGGGCGACGCCCCACTCGTGCCGGGCGTCACGATGGCCAAGCTCATCGTCGTGGAACGCGACTACGCCAACCTCTACGAACGGTGGAAGGCTCTCGGCCCCCTGACGGCGAAGCTCGGCATGACGACGAAGGCGATCACCTATCGCCCCGACGTCGAGATCGAGCAGCTGAAGCACAAGAACGGCACCGTGGCGAGCGGGCCCTACGCCGGCAGCGTGCTGCTCGACACCGACAAGAAGGCGTGCGAGATGATCCTCGCCTTCTCGGGCACGAGCAACGGCCGCCTCGCGGTGCAGGGTTTCCGCGAGCTCGAGAAGAGAACCGGTCAGCGCATCGCGCAGCTCGCCGAAGACCACGAGGGCTCGCACATCACGTTCCAAGACGTGCAGATCCAGCCGCGGAGCGTCATCACCTCGCCCGAATGGTCGGGGTCTGAGCACGGCGGCCGCCGCTACACGGCCTTCGCGATCAACGTCGAGCACCTGAAGCCCTGGCACACCCTCACCGGGCGCCAGCACTTCTACCTCGACCACGACTGGATGAGCGAGCTCGGCGAGAACCTGCCGATCTTCCGCCCGCCGCTCGATATGCACCGCCTGTTCGATTCCGAGAAGGTCGGCACGACCAAGCGCATCGCGGGCCCCGGCGCCCCGGGGCAGACCGAGGTGACGGTGCGCTACCTCACGCCGCACTCGAAATGGTCGATCCACTCCGAGTACCAAGACAACCTGTTCATGCTCTCGCTCAGCCGCGGCGGCCCCACGATCTGGATGAGCCCGCAAGACGCCCAGAAGATCGGCGTGCGCGACAACGAGTGGATCGAGTCGTACAACCGCAACGGCGTCGTCGTCGCCCGCGCGATCGTCTCGCACCGCATGCCCGAGGGCACGGTGTACATGTACCACGCGAAGGACCGCACGGTCGATGTGCCGATCGCCGAGACGAGCGGCCTGCGCGGTGGCATCCACAACTCGCTCACCCGCATTCTGCTCAAGCCCAGCCACCTCATCGGCGGCTACGCGCAACTGGCGTGGGCGTTCAACTATCTCGGCCCGACGGGCAACCAGCGCGACGAGATCACGACGATCCGTCGCCGCAGCCAGGAGGTGCAGTACTGATGAAGGTCATGGCGCAGATGTCGATGATCATGAATCTCGACAAGTGCATCGGATGCCACACCTGCTCGGTCACGTGCAAGCAGGCGTGGACCAACCGCACAGGTGTCGAGTACGTGTGGTTCAACAATGTTGAGCCCCGCCCCGGCGTCGGCTACCCCCGCACCTACGAAGACCAGGAGAAGTGGCGCGGTGGCTGGGTGCGCACGGGGCGCGGCCGGCTGAAGCTGCGCGGCGGCGGGCGTTTGTCGAAGCTCGCGCACATCTTCTCGAACCCGAAGCTTCCCGAGATCCAGGACTATTACGAGCCCTGGACGTACGACTACGACATGCTGCTGAACGCCCCCGCGGGCTCGCAGACCCCGGTCGCCCGCCCGAAGAGCCTGCTCACCGGCGAAGACATGAAGATCTCGTGGTCGGCCAACTGGGACGACGACCTCGGCGGATCGCTCGAGACGATGCACGACGACCCGATCCTCAAGAAGATGAGCGAAGAGGTAAAGGCCGAGTTCGAGAAGGCCTTCATGTTCTACCTGCCCCGCATCTGCGAGCACTGCCTGAACCCCTCGTGCGTGGCATCCTGCCCCTCGGGTGCGATGTACAAGCGCGCCGAAGACGGGATCGTGCTGGTCGACCAGGACCAGTGCCGCGGATGGCGCATGTGCGTGTCGGGGTGCCCCTACAAGAAGGTGTATTTCAACCATCGCACGGGCAAGGCCGAGAAATGCACGATGTGCTACCCGCGCATCGAGGTGGGTCTTCCGACGGTGTGCTCCGAGACGTGCGTCGGGCGCCTGCGGTACCTCGGCATCGTGCTCTACGACGCCGACCGGGTCGCCGAAGCCGCCTCGGTCGAAGACGACAAGGCCCTGCTGCAGGCGCAGCGCGACATCATCCTCGACCCGTTCGATCCCGCCGTCATCGAAGCGGCACGACAGGGCGACATTCCCGAGGACTGGATCGAGGCGGCGCAGCGCAGCCCGATCTGGAAGCTCATGCGCTACGAAGTCGCCCTGCCGCTGCACCCCGAATACCGCACCATGCCGATGGTCTGGTACATCCCGCCGCTGTCTCCCGTCGTCGACGTCGTGACCGGGTCGGGCAACGACGGCGAAGACGCGCGCACCCTGTTCGCCGCGATCGACAAGCTGCGCATTCCGATCGGCTATCTCGCCGAACTCTTCACCGCCGGCGAGGTCGCGCCCGTCGATCTGGCGCTCCGCCGTCTCGCGGCGATGCGCTCGTACATGCGTGGGGTGAACCTCGAAGACGAGCGCGACGAGCGCATCGCGCGCGCGGTGGGCATGACGGGCGCCGAGATCGAGGAGATGTACCGACTGCTCGCGATCGCGAAGTACGAAGAGCGCTACGTGATCCCCTCCGCGCACACCGAGCAGGCCCACGCGCTCGAAGAGATGGCGTGCTCGCTCGATTTCGACGGCGGGCCCGGCATGGGCGGGGCGGGACCGTTCGGCTCGTCGAGCGGCCCCAGCGTGCCCGTCGCGGTCGAGAACTTCCACATGCTCGCCGATCGACAGACCGCCGATCGCCCCTCGACGCCGGGGCGCGTCAACCTCCTCAACTGGGACGGCAACGGCAGCGCCAACGGGCTCTTCCCGCCGTCGTCGATGACCGAGGTACGCGACACCGGCAAGAAGAAGGATCGTTCATGAGCTCGGTACTGGCCCGTGTGACACCGCGCCGCGCCCTGCCGCCGGAGCTCCCCTCGGTGCGCCTGACGCCCGCGCAGCGCTCGCACGCGCACATGCTCGCCTCGCTCCTGCTCGACTACCCCGACGCTCGGTGGTTCTCGCGTCTGCCCGCACTGCGCGAGCATGCCGAGAGGCTGCCCGCCGCGATCTCTTCGCCGCTCATCGCGTTCATCGACGAGGCCGAGAGCGCGGGCGATGCCGCGTGGCAGCGCCGCTACGTCACGACGTTCGATCTGAAGCGCAAGTGCAGCCTGTATCTGAGCTACTACGCGACGGGCGACACCCGCCGGCGCGGCGTCGCCCTCGTGACGTTCCTCGAGGCGTACCGGGCGGCGGGGTGGGAGTTCGAGGCCGACGACCTGCCCGACTATCTGCCCGCCGTGCTCGAGTTCTCGGCGCGCGCCGAGTCTGAGATCGCCGATGCCCTGATCGCCTCGCACCGCGAGGGCATCGAGGTGCTCCGCGCGGCGCTCGAGGGCATGTCGAGCCCATGGGCGCTCATCGTGCAGACGATCACGCAATCACTGCCGCCGATCGATGCGGCCACGCGCGAACGCTACCTGGGCCTGATCAACGAGGGCCCGCCCACCGAAACGGTCGGACTCAGTTTTCTCGGCCAACTTCCGCCCTTCTCCCCCGTTTCGCAGCAGACCCCCGCCTTCAGGAGTGCGCCGTGACCGCTCAGCAGATCATCCTCTGGGTCGCCGTGCCCTATGCCGCGATGGCCGTTTTCGTCGTCGGGCACCTCTGGCGCTACCGCTACGACAAGTTCGGCTGGACGACACGCTCGAGCCAGACCTACGAGAACCGGCTGCTGCGCTGGGGCTCGCCGATGTTCCACATCGGCATCCTCATGGTCATCGCCGGGCACGTCGTGGGACTGTTCATCCCCCGCGAATGGCTCTACGCGATCGGCATCAGCGAAGAGATCTACCACCTGGGTGCGACGGGGATGGGCTCGTTCGCAGCCGTCCTGACCCTCGCGGGCCTCGGCATCCTCATCTATCGACGCCGCACGGTCGGCCCGGTGTTCCTCGCCACCACCGTGATGGACAAGGTGATGTACGTCTTCCTCGGCGCAACGCTCGGGTTCGGCACGCTCGCGACATTCGTCTACCAGGTGTTCGGCAGCGGGTTCCACTACCGCGAGACCATCTCGCCGTGGATCCGCAGCCTCTTCCTCTTCCAGCCGCGCGTCGAGCTCATGGCCGAGGTGCCGCTGCTGTTCCAGCTGCACGTGCTGACGGCGTGCGCGCTGTTCGCGCTGTGGCCCTTCACGCGCCTCGTGCACGTGTTCTCGGCGCCCGTGGGGTATCTGTTCCGCCCCTACGTCGTGTACCGCTCGCGCGACGGTGTGCGCGGTGCGCGCACACCGCGTCGCGGCTGGGAGCCGGTCGGGGCCCCCGATCCCGAACGCCTGCGACGGCTCTGACCCGGGCGGCGTCAGCCGACGCGTACGGGCGGCGTCGCCGTCAGCCGACGCGCACGGGCACTTCGCGAAAACCCGCGGCGGGCGCCTCTTCGCGCACCGCCGGGCCCGCGAGAGCCACGCGGCCGGCCCGCAGCAGCGCCCGCACGAGCACGCGCAGTTCTCGCGTCGCGAGGAGGCGCCCCGGGCAGACGTGCGGTCCGGTGCCGTAGACGAGGTTGTCTGCCGCATGGCCCGCGGGATCGAACGTCCCCGGGTCGCCGAACACCTCGGGATCGCGATTGGCGGCGCGCCAGTCGAGCACGACGACGTCGCCCGCGCGCACGGGGCATCCGGCGATGTCGGTGTCGACCCTCGCGCGACGGCGGTTCGAGACGAACGGGTCGTCGGCCCGCAGGATCTCATCGATCGCAGCATCGAGATCGGCGTCGCTCGCCTCGGCGAGGTGATGCTGATGCTCGGGATGCCGGGCGAGCCAGTGCACGATGACACCCGCGCACAGCGCGAGCGACCCGAGGTCGCCGCCCGTCACGTTCCGAAGGATCGAGACGAGCTCATCATCGCCGAGCGCGGACCCGTCGTCGTGACGCAGCGCCATGAGAGCAGAGGTCACATCGCCGCGCGGGGTCTCTCTGCGGCGGCGCAGCAGCTCGCGGATGATCGCGTCTAAACGCTCGGCGATGACCGCGGTGGCTTCAGAATGCCCCGTGCGCGAGGCCACCCGGTTGTCGGCGACCCACTCGAGTAGCGGCTCCTCCCATTCGGGCAGCCAGCCGAGCCAGGCCGATTGCGCCCGCACCGCGAACCGCGCGCCGAGGTCGCCCACGGCACCGAAAGGCTCGGAGCGTTCGACCAGCTCGCTCAGAAGGTCGGCGGCGATCGCTTCGAGGTCGGCCGTGAGGGCGTCGACGGCGTCGGCATCCATGAACGGATCGATCAGGCGGCGCATCTCGGCGTGCGCCGCGCCGTCGAGGCCGTTCGGCACCTGCAGGTGGCGCGAGACCGCGCTCGAGAACCCCGCGGCGTCGCGCGCGATGCGCGTGACCTCGGCGTGATCGCCGATCACCACGCGACCGTGCCCGTCGACGGAGATGCGCTCATTGGTCGACATGGAAGATTCCTTTCGCGCCCTTCTCGGCGTCGCTCATGATGTGGGTGACGAAGGGATAGTTGCCTGCTTCGGCGAAGGCCAGCTCGACGAAGCCGCCCTGCGCGGGCTGCATCGCGAGCGCCTGCGACCCGCCCGGGTCATCGGGGCGCAGTGTGTAGGCGCCCTCGAAGAACACCGTGTCGAATTGCCCGCCGACGACGTGGAACGACGAGGCGGTGTTGGGCCCGGCGTCGAGGGTCCACACCCGCACGCGCTCGCCGACCGATGCCGCGAGCGGCCGGTAGACGTACTGGTCGGCGTACCCGTTGAACGCGACCAAGTCGGGCTGCTGCGTCGCGATGCGATCCGCGTCGGCCGTCTCGCCCTGCGCGCCGAGATAGAACTCGCTCTGCACGAGCAGGTACTCGCGGGAGACCGGAGCGAGATCGGGCGGATCGATGATGACGGCGCCGAACATGCCGTTGGCGATGTGCATCGACATCGGCATGGTCGAGCAGTGATACATCCAGATGCCGGCCTGTGTCGCGGTGAAGGTGTAGGTCAGGCTCTCGCCCGGTTGGATCGTGCGCATCGGCTGGTCGGGGGCGAGCATGCCGGCGTGGAAGTCGATCGAGTGGCCGATCGAACCGTCGTTGGCGAGGGTGATCTCGAAGCGATCGCCGATGCGGCCGCGCAGCACCGGCCCGGGCGAGGTGCCGCCGAACGTCCACCGCGTCTGGCTGATGCCGGGGGCGACATCGGTCACGATCTCGTGCACCGTGAGGGTGACGCGGTGGACGGTCTCGTCCGAGGCGGGTTCCAGAGCCGCCGGCCAGGCGGAGAAGTCGTCTGCAGGCGTGGCCGACAGGTCGATGTCGTCGGCGGCACTCGAGCCCGAAGAGGCACTGTGGTCGTGCGACATGTCCATGCCGTCGCTGTCGCCGCCTTCCGACGCGGTCGCGGTCGCGGAGCCGGTGGGCGCTCCCGTGACGCGCACCGTGAGCTCCATGCCCATCTGCCGATGACCGGCGATCGAGCACCACCCCTCCAGGTCGGCGCCGATCAGCCCTACCTCGATCGTCGCGGCGTCGCCGGGGGCGAGCCGCGGGGTGCGTACGCCGTTCGCGAAGGTCAGGTCGTGCACGTCCGCGCCGGTGTTGTGAAAGGTCACGACGAGCGCGTCACCATAGGGAACGTCGATCTCGGACGGCGTGAAGTGCATCCCCTCGACCTCAACCGTCACCTCGGTCGTCGCCCCCGACGCGATGACCTCTCCCGCCGGCGCCGCGATCGAGATTCCCACCGCGGCCGGATCGGCGGCGACGCCCGCACCCACGCAGAGCGCGAGCACCGCGAATGCCGCGACGACGGCGCCCGTTCGCGGGGCCGGAGCGGGCGGCGCGGCAACCGTCGGAGCCTGCAGCCGCACGACGCGCGAACGGTCGGGGGCATCGCCCTCCGCGCGCCGCACGCGGCGACCGAGGATCACCGCACGCACGAGCAAGACGGCGAAAGCGATCGCGACGCCCAGCGCGACGAACGAGAGCAGCACGCGCGCGAGCGACGGCATCGGCAAGAGATACAGGGCGATCGCGCCGTTGAGCGCAGCGACCCGGAACGCGGCGCCGCGGTCGAGCACGTCCGCTGCGACTTCTGCCGCGGCGGGGCTTCCGAGCGCGACGACGGGCAGCAGATAGCTCAGCGCACCCATGAGCAGCTGCACCCCGAAGCCCGCCACGAGGGGCCCGAGCGCCATGAGATAGCCGGCGCGCAGTCCCGCCCAGTCGGGGGCGAGCACGCCGATGACGACGAGCGTTGCCGCAGCGATGACCGCCCAGGCATACGCCGCCGCGAGACTCCATCCGGCGAAGGTTCCCGGTGGCATCCGGCGCGCGTGACGCCACCCGGCTCGCCCCAGAAGAAGCGCACCGGCGAGCCAGATCGTCATGCCCACGGCGACGAGGGGGCGCAGATCGACCAGCGGCCCCGTCGCCGCGACGACGAGCCCCGCGACGAGCACGGGCAGGGCGCGGCGGGCGGCGGCGTCTGCGCTGTCGTCCATGCGCGCGTGCAGGACGGTCGGCCACAGCAGCACGAGCGTGCCGAGGGCCGTGAGACCGATCCAGCCGTAGGCGTTCAGCACGATATGAGCCGCCACCAGGCGATCGGTCACCCCGGGGTCGGCGAGGGCGCCCATCACGGCCCCGATCGCGATGCCCCCGAGGAACACCAGCGCCGCGGCGACGTAGTAGCGCACGAGCGGCCCGAAGCGCGAGGGCAGGGCTCGCCGCAACTGCACGAACAGCACCACGGCATGCACGACGATCGCCGCGGCGACACCTGTCGCGCCGACGATCACGAGCGGAGCGCTGCCGCTGAGGATGCCGGCGATGACGACGGCCGCGCCGCTCGAATGCGCTCCGAGCCGCACCGCGAGCCCGACGCGCCCCGCCGGAGCGGGGCGTCGCAGCAGCGTGTCGCTGAAGTGCTGCGACCAGATGAGGATCGCGGCCGTCGCCGCGCCCAGCAGCGGCACGTGCACCATCAGCCACAGCGGCTGGTTCACGAACCGGTGGATCGTGACGGCGACGAAGGTCATCACGATCCAGGCGAAGACGACGGCGTTCGTCAGCAGGTACCAGTTGCGGCGGCTCATCGGGGTTGCTCCTCTCGCTCTGCTTGTCGCTCTGTTTCTCGCTCAGCGCGCGCGTGGCGCCCGGCCCGCACCGAGAGCACGATGACCGTCGCCGCGAAGCCGACCATCGCGACGACGGCACCGACGCCGCCGACACGCAGCGCCGTGACCGACCCCCAGGCATCCCCCGCCACGACCCGCACGAGAAGCGACGCCTGCAGCACGGCGACGGGCACGTACATGACGGGATGGTAGGGAATGCGAACGCGCAGCACGGCCGGCAGGATCAGCGCCGCGTGAGCCATCACCAGGGTGATCACGAATCCGAGGAAGACGGCGTGGGTCGTGGCGTCGTAGACCGGCCCATCGGTGCGGGCTCCGCCGAGCAGCCACCCGGCTCCGGCTACGACGAGCCAGCCGTACCCGGCGAGCAGGCAGACCGCGATGAACCGCGGCTGCGCGCGCGTGCGCACCGTCACGCGCGCGATGTCGTAACGGTAGAGCCACGCGGCCAGGGCAAGCAGCAGGGCACCCGCGGCGGGGACCGCCACCGTCGGCGCGACGAGGCTCACGACAGCCGCGACAGAGAGCCCCACCGCGAGCGCGAACACCGTTGTCTCAGCCGCGCGGCCGGGCGCGGCGACGCGCGCGAGCTCGAGCCGTTCACCCGCGATCGTGAGCACGAGGAAGACCGCGAACAGCGGAACCATTCGCGGCGGAGGCACCGAGGCTGCCCAGACGAGGGCGGCGACGGTGCCGGTGACGGCGCCGAGCGCCTGCACAGCCGTCGCCGTCATCGGCTGCCGGCGCCACACGGCGCGGTACTGCCCGACATGCACAGTCATGCCGAGACCGATGAGCGCTTGCCCGGCGATGACGGGCAGCGCGGTGAGAATGGCGATGGCGCCGGCTGCCATCAGCACGGGCGCGGCGAAGGCCCACGCCGCGCGCAGGGCCACGGCACGCTCGAGCGAGATGAGGGTGCCGAGGAATCCGAAGACGAGCAGGGGCGCGTGCAGATCGGCAAGCCGCGAGAGCATGAGCGGCGCGGGAACACCCAGAAGCACGAGCCCCGCGTCGAGACCGACCAGCATGATCGCGCCCGCCGGCACGACGATCACCAGTCGAGGCCACGCGCCTCTGCGGCGGCGCGCAGCGCCCCGCGCCGCACCCGCGGGCGAAGCACCCGGAGCGCGCGTATCCATGCTTCGACGGTACGCGCGAGCCTCGCCGCCCGAATCGGCTAGGCCGGGTTTAATCCACCCGCCGTCCGTGCCCGCGCTCGGCCCGGTGGCGTCCCCGCTCCCCCGCGTTCTCCCCGTCTTCCGTTCCGAAAGCAGGGCGAACCGTCCCTCCGCGCAGCGCGGAGCCCCGCGCGGACCGATTCAGCCTGCTTTCGGAACACCCCGACGCCCCACTCCGCCGCCGGTGAGCCCAGAAGGCCCCCGGCGGGGTCGGCAGCGCTACAGCTCGCGACCGAAGGCGACCACGTCGGCGTGCGACGGGATGCGGCTGAAGCCGGTCCGCTCGTAGAACGCTGCGGCCGAGGTGTTCCGCACGTCGGCGGCGAGGTGCAGTCCCCTCACACCGCGTTCGCGGAGCGCCGCGACCAGCGTGTCGATGAGGCGGCGACCGAACCCCTGCCCCTGCAGTTCGGGCAGCAGGTCGATGTGCAGGTGCGCGCGATAGGTGTCGCCGAACGGCTCGGCACCGCCGCGGCGACCGTAGGCGTAGGCGACGGTGCCGTCTTGGCGCGTGCGCTCCGCGGCGGGGCGCTCAGGGTCGGGCAGCGGCCAACGCTCGGCGAACCGAGGCCACCACTCGCCCTGGAACCAGTCCTCGAACGCTCGCGTGTCGTCCGTGCCGACGATGTAGCCCGCAACGCGGCCGTCATCGGTCTCGACGACGAACGCGAGGTCTGGGTGCCGCGCCACATAGGGCAGCACGAACACCTCGCCCCACAGGTCGTCGTCGGCGAAGATGCCGGTCGCGTCGGCGCCGGCGTCGGCGGTTTTCAGGCAGATCTCCGACAGGGCGGCTTCGTCGCCGGGCTGAAACGGGCGGATGCGGGGCATCCGTTCAGCCTATGAAGGCTCGGGCGCCTCTGCCGTCGCCGTGATCCGGTTCGCCATGCCGCGGAAGATGAACCCGTGGAAGGGCAGCACGGCGAGCCAGTACAGGCGCCCGGCGAGCCCTGCGGGGAAGAACACCGCCCGCTGGCGGTAGCGGGCGCCGCCCAAGCCGTCCGGCGCCGGATCGCACTGCAGGTCCAGCCAGGCGAGGCCCGGCACCTTCATCTCGGCGCGCAGGCGCAGGAGGTGCCCGGGGTCGACTTTCTCGACCCGCCAGAAGTCGATCACGTCTCCCACCGCGACCCGCGTTCGGCTCCGCCGCCCACGCGAGAGCCCGACTCCCCCGACGACGCGGTCCATCCACCCGCGCACGGCCCACAGGAGCGGCGCCGAATACCAGCCGTTCTCGCCGCCGATCCCCTCGATCACGGCCCAGAGCCGCTCGGGCGTTGCCGTCGTGTCGGCGACCCGCACATCGGTGAAGACCGTCCGTCCCGCCCAGTCGGGGTCCGACGGCAGGGGGTCCGACGGCACGCCGGTGACGTCGGCATCCTGCCAGCTCGTCTCGACGGTGTCGGCCTCGACGCGGCCGAGGGCGAGCGCGACGGCGGCGCGATACGGGGTGAGACCGCCCTCGGGGCGCGGGATCAGCTCATCGACGGCATGGTCGTCCATCACGCACTCGTTCTGCAGCGAGGCGATGAGCGGCCGGGCGATCGACCGCGGCACGGGCGTGACGACGTTCACCCAGTGCGAGGCGAGGCCCGGGGTGAGCACCGGCAGCGGCGCGATGGGACGCTGTGGCAGGCCAGCCTCGACGGCGTAGCCGTTCATCATCTGCCCGTACCGCCAGACGTCCGGCCCGCCGATGTCGACGGCGCGGTTCACGTCGGGCGCGACGCGCGCCGCCCCCAGCAGGTAGTGCAGCACGTCGCGCACCGCGATCGGCTGGATGCGGTTGCGCACCCAGCGGGGCGCCGGCATGTAGGGCAGCACCTCGGTGAGGTGCCGGATCATCTCGAACGACGCCGACCCCGACCCGATCACGACACCCGCCTGCAGCACGAGCGTGGGCACGCCGCTGCGCAGGAACACCTCGCCCACCTCGACCCGTGAACGCAGGTGCGGGCTGAGCTCCACGCCCTCCGGATGCAGACCGCCGAGGTACACGATGCGGTGGACGGATGCCTTCGCCGCCGCATCCGCGACGGCGTGCGCGGCGGCGAGGTCGGCCCGCTCGAACCCCTTCCCCTGCGCCATCGAGTGGATGAGGTAGTACAGCACGTCGACGTCGACGGTCGCCGCGGCGAGCGCCTCGGCATCCGTCGCACTGCCCTCGACGACCTCGACGTCGTCCCCCCAGTCGAACGCCGCGAGTCGCGCCGGGTCGCGCACGAGCACCCGCACCCGGTAGCCCGCCGCGAGAAGCCGGGGCACGAGCCGACCGCCGATGTAGCCTGTCGCGCCGAGCACGAGCGCGCGCGGCGCCGTGCCGTCCGGGCGCGGCTCGGCGCGCAGGGCCTCTTCACGCCCCGTGGGGGCCGACAGCTCGGTCATGCGGCGAGCGTACGGCGATCTGCGCGCTCAGGCGCAGGGCTTGCGCCTGGGCGCCGCGCGAGGTAATCCGTGAGCCGCCCGGCGCAGGTCAGCGACGCCCCGTACCGAAGATCCCCCGGATGACCGAGTTGAGGATGGTCTGCGTCGACTTGGAGTTCAGCACCTGCTCGAGGGGCGAGGTCTCCTTCTTGCGTGAGGTGCGGGTCGTGCCGCCGGTCGACTTCATGATGCGGTCGTACTCGCGCTGGCGCTCCTTCTCGGCGGCGGCCTCGGCTTTCGCGGCGGCGGCCTGCTGCTTCGCGAGCTCTTTGTCGGCGTCGGCCTGCGCCTTCGCCTGCTCGGCGGCGGCCTGCGCCGCGGCGTCGGCCTCGGCCGCGGCGTTCATCTTGGCCGTGAGGATCTCGCGCGCCGACTCGCGGTCGATCGCGGTGCCGTACTTCGCCAGCAGCGGGGATGCCTTCACGGCGCGTTCGATGTCGGGGTCGGGCGTCGGCGACATGAGCCCCTGCGGAGCGCGCAGCCGCGTCCACGCGACGGGCGTCGGCGCGCCCTTCTCGCTCATGACGGTGACGATCGCCTCACCGGTGCCGAGCTCCTGCAGCACGCGCTCGAGGTCGTACCCGCTCTTGGGGTAGGTGCCGACGGTCGCACGCAGCGCCTTCGCGTCGTCGGGCGTGAACGCGCGCAGCGCGTGCTGCACGCGCGAGCCCAGCTGCCCGAGCACGTCGGAGGGCACGTCTTTCGGGGTCTGCGTCACGAAGAAGACGCCCACGCCCTTCGAGCGGATGAGCCGCACGGTCTGGGTGATCGACGAGAGGAAGTCCTTCGAGGCATCCTTGAAGAGCAGGTGCGCCTCGTCGAAGAAGAACACGAGCTTCGGCTTGTCGAGGTCGCCCACTTCGGGCAGCAGCTCGTAGAGCTCGGCGAGCAGATACATGAGGAACGTCGAGAACAGCGCGGGCTTGTCGGCGACGCCGGGCACCTCGAGCAGCGAGATCACGCCGCGCCCGTCGGGGGCGGTGCGCAGAAAATCGTGCACGTCGAACTCGGGTTCGCCGAAGAACACATCGGCCCCGTCGTCGGCGAAGGTGATGAGCTCGCGCAGAATGACCCCGGCCGTCGCGGGCGAGAGCCCGCCGAGCTCTTTCAACTCGCCTTTGCCCTCGTCGCTCGTGAGGTAGCTGAGCACGGCACGGAGGTCGGAGAGATCGACCAGCGCGAGCCCGTTCTCGTCGGCGTAGTGGAACACCAGCCCGAGGCTCGACTCCTGCGTCGGGTTGAGGCCGAGCACCTTGCTCAGCAGCAGCGGCCCGAACCCCGACACCGTCGCGCGCACGGGCACGCCCTTTCCGATGCCGCCGAGGGCGAAGTATTCGGTGACGGATGCCTCGGGCTTCCACTCCTGGCCGATCGCCTTGGTGCGGGCGAGGAGCTTGTCGTTCGGCTCCCCCGGCGTCGCAACGCCGGAGAGATCGCCCTTCATGTCGGCGGCGAACACCGGCACGCCCTTGGCCGCGAGCTGTTCGGCGAGCCCCTGCAGCGTGCGGGTCTTTCCGGTGCCGGTGGCCCCGGCGACGAGCCCGTGCCGGTTCATCATGCCGAGCGGGATGCGGATCTGCGCGGTCGGCACCGGGTCGCCGTTCATCAGTGCGCCGAGGTCGAGCGTCTCGCCCGCGAACGTGTACCCCGCGGTGATCGCGGCGATCTCGTCGGCGCCGAGCGGGCCGGATGCCTCGGCGGGCGCCGGCGCGGCGGGGGCGGGCTCGGCGGGCGCGGGATCGGCGGATGCCT
>NZ_JAAGRY010000007.1 GCF_015707995.1 Microbacterium paulum | reverse complement strand
CCGGCCCGGCCCGCGGCACCGGCGGGCCGCCGCCGCCCGAGGCGGTTCAGTCGTCGACGACGGTAACCGTCACGTCGATGTTGCCGCGCGTGGCATTCGAGTAGGGGCACACCTGGTGGGCGGCGTCGGCCAGCTGCTGGGCGACCTCGTGCGACACCTCGGGGATGTTCACCTCGAGCTCGACGGCGAGGCCGAACCCGCCTTGGCCGTTCGAGCCGATGCCCACCCGGGAGCCGACGCTCGATCCGTCGATCGCGACTTTCTGGGCGCGCGCGACGGCCTGCAGCGCGCCGTGGAAGCACGCGGCGTAGCCGGCGGCGAAGAGCAGCTCGGGGTTCGGCGCGCCACCCGCGCCGCCCATCTCTTTGGGAATGCGCACGTCCGTGTCGAGCAGGCCGTCGCTCGTGCGCACGTGGCCGTCACGGCCTCCACCGGTGGCGAGTGCTTCGGCGGTGTAGAGAATGTCCATGAGGGGTCCTTTCGGTCGGTCTTCGGTAGGAGCTCGTGCGCCGGTCGGCGCGACGAGAGGTCTTCAGGCGGCGGTGCGCAGGTCGGCCGTGAGCGCGCGCATGTTCGCGGTGATGGCGCCCAGCTGCGCGAGCAGGTCGGTGAGGCTGCGCCCGCTGTCGACGAACGCGGGCACGAGGCATCCGGCTGCGGCGATCACCTCGTCGTGCACGGCGCGACCCTCGTCGGTGAGCGAGACGCGCACGATGCGGTCGTCGCCCGCGTCGCGGCGGCGGGCGACGAGGCCGCGCTCGTCGAGGCGGCGCAGCAGCGGCGACAGCGTGCCCGAGTCGAGTCCCAGCTCATCGCCGAGCTCGCCCACCGATCGCTCGCCCGTCGCGAGCACGACCATCGCGAGGTACTGCGGGTAGGTGAGCCGCCATGGCTTGAGCACCTCGCGGTACGCCTGCGTCGTCGCGTGCGAGGCGGTATACATCGCGAAGCAAACGAAGTCGTCGAGGGGCTGCGTCGTCATGCAGACAACGATCGCACACAATTCGATTGTGCACAACTAATAATTCTGCAAAAACTCCCACGGAGAGGGATTCCGGCGCTCAGCGCTCCCGCGTGAAGCCGTCGGGGTCGCCCGCGCGCGGGGCGCGGAGCCCCGCCGGGATCGGCCACGGCAGCGTGAACCGCTCGGTCGCGCGGCTGACGTCGCCGTAGTCGTCGACCTTCACGACGATGCGCGCGGGCGTCACTTCGAGCATCCGCACCCGCAGCGGCGTGCCGCCCTCACGCTCGAGCATCCACACGTCGGCGAGGTAGCCGATGCCGCGCTCTTCGAGCGCCGCCTCCGCGTCGAGCCAGTCGACGGATGCCACGGCCTCGCGCCCCAGCAGATCGATCGCCGTCCAGGCGTCGCCGTCGGGCCGGATCCACCCGACGAGCTCGCCGTCGTCGCGGCGATGCACCGTCCAGTCGCCGGGGACGCCCCCGCCCGCATCTGCCGCGGCGCCCGGAGTCACCGCGGCACCTGCCCGAAGGCGCGCACGGGGAACGTGCCGAAGCCCTCGATCGCGGGCGGCGCGGCGGTGAACGTCGCCCCCGTCGGCGGCAGGTCTCCGAGGCGCGTGAGGTGCTCGACGACGTGCACGCCGGCGCCCAGGAGCAGGCTGTGGGCGGGTCGGGCGCCGCCGGTTTCGGGCGCGGTGTCGTCGATGTTGACCGAGTCGATGCCGACGAGCACCGCCCCCTGCTCGATGAGCCACTGCGCCGCCTCGCCGGTGAGGAACGGCGCGCCGACCCCGTAGTCGGGCCCGCCGAAGTGCTCGTCCCAGCCGGTGTGCAGCAGCACGGCGGCGCCGCGCACATCGCGATCGGCGAGCGCCTCGGGTCGGATGCCCCGCCGGCCCGGCTCCCAGGCATCCGTCAGGTGGAAGACCTCGGCGCGCAGTCCGACGAGCGTCGACAGGTCGAGTCCCGCGAGGTCGGCGCCGTCGGCGTAGCGGTGGAACGGCGAGTCGAGGTAGGTGCCGGTGTTGCCGATCATCGTGATGACGTCCATCGCGAACTCGGTGCCCGGCGCATAGGTCGCCCGCGACGCCTCGCGCGTGAGATGCGGGGTGATGACGGGTGCGGGAAGGCCCGGGTAGGTGACGAGCCCGCCGCGGATCGGGTGGCTGAGGTCGATGATGCGAGTGTCGGTCACGGCGCCAGCCTAGGTTCGCGCGGCGCGGAGAGGCATCCGTTCTGCGGAGATCAGCACTCTTTCGGACGGATTCGGCAGGATTCCTCCGCGGCCCCGCAGATCTCCGCGGGTGCGCGGGGCCTCGCCGGTACCCTCGGCGGATGAGCGCACGCAATCCCATGGCATCCACCGACCCCTCGAGCGGCGAGGCAGACACCCGCTTCTTCGGCCAGCCGAAGGCCCTCGCGAACGTGTTCGGGCGATCGTCGGCATCTTGTTCGTCTTCACCGTCGCCGAGCTGCTGCTCTCGCCGGTCGGCCTGTCGGTGACGACCAAGCTCGCGCCCGACGCGTTCCACACGCAGATGGTCGCGCTCTTCTTCCTCTCGGTCTCGCTCGGCACCGCCATCGCGGGGCAGCTCGCGTCGCTCTACAACCCCGACGACGAGGTGCCGTACTTCACGACGCTCGCGCTCATCGCGATCGCGATCGGCGTCGTGCTGCTCGTCTCGGCGAAGCCCGTGCTGCGTCTCATGCGCGGGGTGCGCTGACCTGGCCTGATCCGCGCCGGGTGCAGCCGCGCCTGGCCGAGCCCGGCCTGGCTCAGCCCGGCCCGGCCCGGGACCCCGGCATCCGTCACCTCTTGTCATACGGTCACGCTGGTGCGTCCGGCGGTTCTACGCTTGGGGTGGCTCGAAAACCGGAAGCCTCCGCCTTGAGCAACGCGCGTCGATCGCCGCTGCAAGAGCTCTCTGACGGCTTGCCCGCGGCCTCAGCCCGGCAGGCCCTCTACCCCAGGAGGAGAACCATGCCCGTTCAGACCACCACCTCGGGAAGTCTGCCCCGCACGCAGGCGCTGATCGACGCGAACAAGGCGCGCGCGTTCGACGACGACGGCTTCACGCTGCAGCAGACCCCCGAGGTCGACGCCCTCACCGCGCAGGCGGTCGCCGACGTCGTCGAGCGCCAGCGCGACGCCGGCATCACCCTCGTCGGCGACGGCGAGTTCGGCAAAGCGATGACGGGTGCCGTCGACTACGGCGCCTGGTGGGGCTACTCGTTCCAGCGCGTCTCGGGCCTCTCGCTCACCGAGATCAACGCGTTCACCGAGCCGCCCGTCGAGTCGTCGCCCGGCAACGTGCGGCTCACGAGCTTTCTGAACCGCCGCGACCGGCAGCTGTTCCCCGCCGTCTACGCCGAAGCCGTCGACACCGGATCGGGCGCCGCCCCCTTCCCCACCACGACGGGTCCCCTCGCCTACCGCGGGCAGGATGCCGTGGCATCCGACATCCGTAACCTGAAGGCCGCCCTCCGCCCGGGCGAGCAGGGCTTTCTCACCGCGATCGCGCCGGGGTCGGCCGCACGCGTGCGCAACGAGTACTACGCGACCGACGAGGAGCACATCTTCGCGTGGGCCGACGCCCTGCGCGAGGAGTACCGGGCGATCGTCGACGCCGGCCTCATCTTGCAGCTCGACGACCCGTCGCTCGCCGAGAACTTCGACCAGATCTCGCCCGAGCCCTCGATCGCCGACTACCAGGCGTTCACGCAGATCCGCATCGACGCGATCAACCACGCGATCGCGGGTCTTCCCGAAGACCAGGTGCGCCTGCACCTGTGCTGGGGCTCGTGGCACGGGCCGCACACGACCGACATCGAGCTGAAAGACATCCTGCCGGTCGTGCTGAAGGCGAACGTCGGGTCGATCTCGTTCGAGGCCGGGAACGTCCGCCACGAGCACGAGTCGGTGGCGTGGGCCGACGCCTCGGCATCCGGCGCACTGCCCGACGACCTCGTGCTCGTGCCCGGCGTCGTCAGCCACGCCACGAACGTCGTCGAGCACCCCGAGCTGGTCGCGCAGCGCATCCGCCGCTACACCGACATCGTCGGCGCCGACCGCGTCATCGCCTCGACCGACTGCGGCCTGGGCGGACGCATCCACCCCGACATCGCGTGGGCCAAGCTGGCCTCGCTCGGCGAGGGCGCGCGCCGCGCCTGACCCGCGCGCGCCCTCTCCCTCCTCCCCTCGTCTCGCCCCTGCCCGGGCCGGACCTCGCCGCACCCTGGGGCGGCTTCCGCCGAGGGGTCGCGACACGCCGTTGACCCGGTGATGGATGCCGCGTGTCGCGACCCCTCGCGGGACGGGGGCAGGGAGCGGGGAGAAGGGGAAGGGCGCGGCATCGGGCAGAATCGATCCATGGCTCCCGTGCACGATCCCCAGCTCCCCGCCGACCACGCGTGTCTCATCGTGCACGGCAGCGACAAGCCCGGCATCGTCGCGGCCGTGTCGGCGATGATCACGCGCATCGGGGGGAACATCGTCGCGTTCGACCAGTTCTCCGACGACCACCGCGGCGGGGCGTACTTTCAGCGCGTCGTGTTCCACCGGCCCGACTTCGCGGCGGAGCGCCCCGCGATCGAGGCCGACATCGCCGCGACCCTGGCCGATTTCGAGCTCGAGTGGAAGCTCACCGACCAGTCGGTGCCGCAGCGGATGGCGATCCTGGCATCCAAGCAAGACCACTGCCTGCTCGACCTGCTGTGGCGCCACCGCCGCGGCGACCTGCCCGTGACGATCCCGATGGTGATCTCGAACCACACGACGACGGCCGAGGATGTGCGCAGCTTCGGCGTGCCGTTCTTCCACGTGCCGTCGGTGCCCGGCCCCGACAAGTCGGCGTCGGAGGCCGAGATCCTGAAGCTGCTCGTCGGCAACGTCGACTTCGTCGTGCTGGCGCGCTACATGCAGATCCTCTCCCCCGAGTTCCTCGACGCGCTCGGGGTTCCGGTGATCAACATCCACCACTCGTTCCTGCCCGCGTTCATCGGCGCCGAGCCGTACAAGAAGGCGAAGGAGCGGGGCGTCAAGCTCATCGGCGCGACCAGCCACTACGTCACCGGCGACCTCGACGAGGGCCCGATCATCGAGCAGGACACCGTGCGCGTCACCCACGCCGAATCGTCGGCCGAGCTCGCTCGCCGCGGCGCCGACGTCGAGCGCCAGGTGCTCTCGCGCGCCGTGCTGTGGCACGCGCAGGACCGCGTCATCCAGCACGGCAACCACACGATCGTCTTCTGACCCGCCGGGCAACAGCATCCATGTCCCACATATGGTCGCTTTCGCGGCCTTCAGACAGCCGTTTGTGGGACAACCCCTGCCGCAAGTGAGACAACCCCCGCCGTTAGGGGGACGAGCACCGCCTCAGAACACGTACTCCATGAGGTCGGCGCCGAGGGCGCGGAACGCCTCGTGCGCGCGCAGGCGGTGCGCGATCGAGAGGTCGTCGAAACCGACGAGCAGCGCGAAGGCGACCCCGCCGCGCGGGCCGGCGAGCACTCCCGCCTCGGCACGGATGCCATCGCCGCGCCCCGTCTTGTTGACGAAGAGCATGCCGTAACGGTCGTCTTCGTGCGCGAACGGGTCGAGCGCCGTCGCCGCGCCGACCAGCGCGAGGTCTTGATTCAGGTTGAGCCACTCGCCGACCTGCGCACTGACCGCCGGCGAGACGACGCGCGCGTTGACGATCGCCGCGAACAGCGCCGACAGGTCACCGGCGGTCGACAGCGCCACCTGCGGGGCATCGTCGGGCCCGCGCACGTCGCGAAAGCCGTCGAGCAGCGCCGTCTTCTCGAGCCCGATGTCTTCCATGCGCGAGCGCACCGCGTCGAGCCCCACGCGCGCCAGCAGCGCGTTCGCCGCAGCGGCGTCGGATGCCGCGGCCGCCAGCACCGCGAGGTCGCGCACCGGCAGGGCGGGCGCCGCGAGGTGCTGCCACAGTCCCGCCAACGCGACCTCGTCGACCGATCGGCGCTCGATGATCTCGAGCGGGTCGAGCTGCCCGAACTCGAACTGCGCGGCGACCTCGATGAGAAGCGGCACGACGCCGATTCCCCCGACGGGCAGCGTCAGGTGGTCGTCGCCCGTGAGCACCTCTTCACCCGAGTCGAGGTCGGCGACGCGCACCGACACGTGCGCCCCCGCCGACGACAGCGCGTCGAGAGCCTTCAGCGTGCCGATGAACGAGCGCTCGCGCAGCGACGACCGGGTCGGCGCGGCTCCCGCAGCCGGCTCGGTGCCGCGCCGCGCGCGGCGCAGGGTCGTCGCCCCGGCCGGGGCCCCGGGAGCGGCCGGCGCGGCGGGGGGGGACCTCGCCCCGCGCCCCCCCCCACACGACCACCCGCGCTCCTCGCGAGCACGGTCGTCGTCGGCACCACCGTGGCGCCTGCGCAGGGTCTCGCTCACCAGATCGTCACGCGCTGGTCGGCGTCGAGCCAGAGGGCGTCGTCGCCCGACACGTCGAAGGCACGGTAGAACTCGTCGACATTGCGCACGATCTGGTTGCAGCGGAACTCGTTCGGCGAGTGCGGGTCGATCGTGAGCAGCCGGATCGTCTCGGCGTCGCGCCCCTTCTGCTGCCAGATCTGCGCCCAACTGAGCAGCAGGCGTTGGATGCCGCTGAAGCCGTCGATCTCGGGACCGTCGACAGCCGAGGCATCCGCGTCGTCGTCGCCGTTCGCGGCGAGGTGCAGCCGGTAGGCCTTGATCGCGATGCCGAGGCCGCCGAGGTCGCCGATGTTCTCGCCGATCGTCAGGGCGCCGTTGACGTGGTGGTCGTCGGAGAGTCGCTCGCCGTCGAGCCCGCGCGGCACGAGCGCGTCGTACTGGGCGATGAGGGCGCCGGTGCGCTCTTCGAACGCCGCCCGGTCGTCGTCGGTCCACCAGTCGTTGAGGGCGCCGGTGCCGTCGAACGCCGAGCCCTGGTCGTCGAAGCCGTGACCGATCTCGTGGCCGATGACCGCGCCGATGCCGCCGTAGTTCGCCGCGGCATCCCGCTCCAGGTCGAAGAACGGGTACTGCAGGATCGCGGCGGGGAAGACGATCTCGTTCATCAGCGGGTTGTAGTACGCGTTGACCGTCTGCGGGGTCATGTACCACTCGTCGCGGTCGATCGGCTGTCCGAGCTTGGCGAGCTGACGGTCGTGCTCCCACGCGTTCGTGCGCAGCACGTTGCCGATCAGGTCGCCCGGGTCGACCTCGAGGGCGCCGTAGTCCTTCCACTTCTCGGGGAAGCCGACCTTCGGCGTGAAGGCGGCGAGCTTCTCGAGCGCGCGCTCGCGCGTGGCCGGGGTCATCCATTCGAGGCCCTCGATCGACTGCCGATAGGCCTCGATGAGGTTCGCGACGAGCTCGTCCATCGCCTCTTTCGCTGCCGGCGGGAAGTGCCGCTCGACGTAGACCTTGCCGACCGCCTCGCCCATCGCCGCTTCGACGAAGCTCACACCGCGCTTCCACCGCTCGCGGTTGACCGGCACGCCGGTGAGCTCCGTGCCGTAGAACGCGAAGTTGGCGTCGACGAAGTCCTGCGAGAGGAACGCGGCGGATGCCCGGATGACGTGCAGCCGCAGCCACGCCTTCCAGTCCTCGAGCCGGTCTTCGGTCAGCAGCGAGCCGAGGCCGGACAGCGCGCTCGGCTGGTTCACGTTGACCTCGGCGAACCCGCTCTGATGGTCCGGCGCCACGGCATCCAGCCACGGCGTCAAATCGGCGCCGACGAGCTGTTGCAGGTCACCCCACGTCATGAGGTTGTACGTCGCGACGGCGTCGCGCGAGCGGACGTTGTCCCAGTGGTGGCTCGCGATCTCGGTCTCGAGCGCGAGGATGCGGTCGGCCGGCGCCGAGGCATCCTCGACCCCCGCGAGCCCCAGCATGGTCGCCGCGTACTCGCGGAACGCGGTGCGCGTCTTCGCGAAGTTCTCGAGCCGGTAGTAGCTCTCGTCGGGCAGCGACAGTCCCGACTGCACGATGAAGGCGACGTAGCGGTCGGGCTTTCCCGGGTCGGGCTCGATGTACGTGCCGAACAGGCCGCCGACCCCCTCGCGCTCGAGCTCGCCGACCGTGCGCAGGAGCGCCGGCACGGAGTCGATCGCGTCGATCCGCGCGAGCTGCTCGCGCAGCGGCGCGGCGCCGAGCTGCTCGATGCGGTCGGTGTCCATGAAGCTCGTGTAGAGGTCGCCGATCTTGCGCGTCTCGGTGCCGGGCGCGGCGCCGGTCGCCTCTTCGATGATCGTGTGCACGTCGCGCTCGGCCTGCTCGGCGATCAGGTGGAACGAGCCCCACCGGGCCTTGTCTTCGGGGATCTCGGTGCGCTCGAGCCACGAACCGTTGACGTACCGGAACAGGTCGTCTTGCGGTCGGATCTCGGGGCTCAGTTCGGACAGCTCGATACCCGAGCGAAGGGGGTTCTCGGTCATGGCTCCACAATAGGCGCCCCGTCTGAGCCGCACGCCGTGAAGATCACAGGATGCCTCGGCGTGCGGGCCTGCGCGGCGCACGCCGGCGACCTCGCCGGCCGCGCCCGCGCGCGCGTCAGCGAGGCGTGTCGGTGATGGAGCAGTCGGCGTTCGCCGACTCGCCGTCGAACCGGGCGTGCGTCCACGCGATGGCGTCGGCGATCATCGGCGAGTACGTCTCCATCACCTGCGCATGCTCGTACCCCGTGTAGCGGTGGTACTCGATGCGTTGACCGTCGGCGCACACGCGCTTGACGTAGCCGTCTTGCATCGTCTGCGGCACGATCGAGTCCGACCCGCCCTGCCCGAGGAACAGCGGCGGACCGAGCCCCGTGGGCGAGGAGTTCTCGCGCAGCCGCGTGCCCAGCGGCCCGTAGGCGGGGTTCGTCGAGAAGAGGTCGGGGTCGGCGCTCGTGCCGAGCACCGCGAGCACCGACAGCGCCATCGACGGGTCGGTGAGGCACCGCTCCGACATCGCCCGCAGCACGGGCTGCATGCCCGGGCGGATGTAGCGCGGATAGGTGATGTCGGGGTAGATCTCGCTGTAGGCGGCGAACGCGTACGACGCGAAGATCAGCCCGCCCTGCACGTCGCCGACGTGGTCGACGAGCGCGGTCGAATCGCTCGCGGGTGCGAAGGCCGCGACACCGCGCACCCACACTTCGGGCGCGTACGAGCGCGCGAGCGCCGCCGACCACAGCGCCGCCGCGCCGCCCTGCGAGTGCCCCCAGATCACGGTGCTCGAGCTCAGCTGCGCCTCGTCGATCTCGCGCGCCGCACGCACGGCGTCGAGCGACGCGTACGCGCTCGGCGCGCCGAACAGATACGGGTGCGGGCCCGGCGTGCCGAGGCCGATGTAGTCGGTCGCGACGATCGCCCAGCCCTCTTTGAGCACCTTCTTGATCGGGTACAGCCCGCCCGCCCAGAACGGCCGCGCCTGCAGCGACGGCGCGCAGTGCTGGGCGTAGCCGGTGGTCGAGTGGTTCCAGTCGATCACCGGCCACCGCTGCCCCGGCTCACCGCCCTCGGGCACGACGACCAGTCCGCTCGCGGTGCGCACCTTCCCGTCGACGCCGGTCGTCGTATAGAGGATGCGCCACGCGACCGCGTTGTTCGGCACGTCGCGGGTGAACGGCTCGGCCCGGATCAGCCGGCCCGGCTCGTGCGGAATCGACCTCGGCGCCGCGTAGAACTCGTCGACGACGGTCGACCCTTCGCGCAGCGGCGCCGTCACGAGGGCGAACACGACCGTCGCGGTCACCGAGACGATCGCCATCGCGGCGCGGCCCCAGCGACGCTTCGGCACGGATGCCTCGGGCTCGCCCCGCTGCTCGCTCAACCGCTGCCTGCGGCGCACCGCCGTGCTCCACAGGTCGACGATGCCGCGGATGATGAGCGATCCCCCGAAGACCACCGCCACCACGAGCAGCGTGATGTCGGGCCAGACGAGCGCCAGCACACCGAAGATGAGACCGGTCGCGCCGAACGCGGCATCCGCGATGCGGTCGTCCCACCCGCGGCCCTTCAGCAGCGCCGTGCCCACACCCGCGGCACCGTTGACGAGCAGCAGCACGCCCGTGATGATCGCGACCGCGCGCACCGTCAGGCCCGGCCAGGCGAGCACGAAGACACCGAGCACGATCCAGCCGACCACGAGCGCCGTGCGCCAGCGCCCCTCGCCCTCGTCGACGCGCCCGGTCGCCGAGAGCACGCCCGTGAGCACCATGCCGCCGCCGAGAAGCAGCGCCAGCACGTCGAGGGCCGTCGTCGGGCGGATGACGATCACGGCGCCGAGCACGATCGACCCGATCGACAGCACGAGGCGCACCCAGGTCGGCGTGCGCGCGAGCGCGCGCACGAGCGCCAGCCTGTCCCAGAACCTCGCGCGCGCCACCCTTCCAGGCTACGTGGCGGGGCGGGCGGGGCGGCCGGGCGGCCTGCGGCGCGGGGTAAGGCGGGCGGAGGCGGCGGGCGGGGTGGCCGGGCGGGGTGGCGTGTGGCCGGCTGGCGTGGGGCCGGCTTGTGCGTTCGGCGTGGCAAAAGCAGGGCGAAACGGGCTTCTCACGCGCCTGCGGCCCCTCAGAGGCCGGTTCGCCCTGCTTTCGCGACACACGACGGGCCCGCCCCTTCCGCGTCTCGCCGCGTCGGCGCCCGGTCGTAGGCTCGGTCCATGGCCGCGCCGAATCTCAACCGCGAGATTCTGCGCCTGGCCGTCCCGGCCCTCGGCTCGCTCATCGCCGAGCCGATGTTCCTGATCGTCGACTCGGCGCTCGTCGGCCACCTCGGGGTGGTGCCGCTGGCGGGACTCGGCATCGCGTCTGCGGTGTTGCAGACGATCGTCGGCCTGATGGTGTTCCTCGCCTACTCGACGACGCCGGCGGTCGCCCGCCGGTTCGGCGCCGGCGAGCACACGGGGGCCGTGCGGGCCGGCATCGACGGGCTCTGGCTCGCCCTCGCTCTCGGCACCGTGCTCGCGGTGGTCGGATCGCTCACGACCCCGTGGCTCGTCTCGCTCTTCGGGGCCGACGCCGCCGTCTCAGAACAGGCCGTCATTTACCTGCAACTGTCGATGTGGGGGCTGCCGGCCATGCTCATCGTCTTCGCAGCGACGGGCCTGCTGCGCGGCATGCAAGACACCGTGACGCCGCTGTGGATCGCGGGGCTCGGCTTCGGCCTCAACGCCCTGCTCAACTGGCTGTTCATCTACGGGTTCGGCTGGGGCATCGCGGGGTCCGCCGCGGGCACGGTCGTCGCGCAGTGGTCGATGGTCGGGGCGTACGCGTTCGTGGTCGGGCAGCTCGCGCGGCAGCACGAGGCATCCGTTCTTCCGCAGCGCGAGGGGCTCCGCGGTTCGGCGCGGGCGGGGTGGTGGCTGTTCCTGCGCACCGTGTCGCTGCGAATCGCGTTCCTCGCGACGGTCTACGTCGCGACGGGGCTCGGCACCGACGAACTCGCCGGCTGGCAGGTGGCGTTCACGATCTTCTCGACAGCGGCCTTCGCGCTGGATGCCTTGGCCATCGCCGCGCAGGCGCTCGTCGGCCGGGGTCTCGGCGCCGACGACGAGCCGTTCGTGCGCCGGGTGCTCGGGCGCACGGTGGCGTGGGGTGCGTGGTTCGGGGTGCTCGTGGGCGGGCTGATCGCGGCCCTGTCGGGCGTGATCGGCCTCGTGTTCACCGGGTCTCACGACGTCGCCGCGCTCGTGCAGCCGGCCCTGCTGGTGCTGGCCGTCGCGCAGCCCGTGTGCGGAGTGGTGTTCGTGCTCGACGGCGTGCTCATGGGCGCGGGCGATGCCCGCTACCTCGCGATCGCGGGCGGTCTCAACCTGGTGCCCTACGTGCCGGCGCTCGTAGCCGTGTGGATCGCCCACCCCACCGGCGCGGAGGGCCTCGCCTGGCTCGCGGTCTGCTTCTTCGGCGTGTACATGCTCGCCCGGCTCGGCACGCTCGGCTGGCGCATCCGGCGTTCCGCCTGGCTCACCGCCGGGGCGTGACGCGGCGGCCGCTCGCGCGAGCCCGGCGCTGCTCCCGCGGGCCGACCGTGTCGAAGGGCTAGCCGGGGCGCGGTCATCGAACCTAGGTTGAGGGGGTGCCCACCGACGACGACGCCTTCCTCGCCCAGCTCCATCAGCTCGTGCGCCGCCTGAACGAGCGGCCTGACGAGAGGCCCGCATCGCTCACGCCGCTCGGCGAGCGCGTGCGCGATCACCTCGGCGTCGACCCGGGCAGCCTGCCCGTCGTCGTCGAGCAGGTCGCGCCGCACAGGCTGATCGACCTCGACCTGGCGCTCGACTCGCTCGCCGGCGACGACCCGACGGCGCTCGTCCTCGGCATCTCGGGCGGCCAGGCGCGCCATCACGAAGACCTCCCGTCGCTGATCCAGAGCCCGTACGCGCGGTTCACGGTGGATGCCGCGGTCGAATACGCGACCGTCGCCGACGGCCCGCGCAGCACGCGGCAGGTCGTCGCGATGGGCCTGCGCCTGCTGCACTGGAAGGGCGTTCCGTTCGCGGCGCTGCAGCGCGGCGCGAACCCGCGCTTCGGGCGGAACGCGGCGGAGCTCGAGATCCTGAGCCCCGACATCGACACGACGACCGCCTTCATCGACGAGCTGCGCCAAAGGATGAACGCGCTCAGCGTCGTTCGGGGCCAGGTCGTCACCTTCGGTCGCGACGAGTACGGTCAGGGCATCGGTGCAGTGACGTTCCTCGACCGCCCCGACGTGTCTGCCGACGCCGTCATCCTGCCGAGCGGCGTGCTCGAACGCGTGCGCGACCACGTCGCGGGGGTGAGCGAGAACGCCGACGCCCTGCGCGCGCACGGGCAGCACCTCAAGCGCGGCGTGCTGCTGTACGGCCCTCCCGGCACGGGCAAGACGCTGACGGTCCGCTACCTGCTGCACGAGCTGCCGGGAGCGACGACGGTGCTGCTGCAGGGCGGTTCGTTGGGGCTCGTCTCCGAGGCGGCGCGACTCGCGCGGGCGCTCGCCCCGTCGATCGTCGTGCTCGAAGACGTCGATCTCGTCGCGGCCGAGCGCGGCTCGTTCGGCCTGCAACCGATGCTCTTCGAGGTGCTCGACGCGCTCGACGGCATCGACGGCGACGCCGACGTCGCCTTCGTGCTCACGACGAACCGCGCCGACGTGCTCGAGCCGGCGCTGGCCGCACGCCCGGGCCGGATCGACCTCGCCGTCGAGATCCCTCTGCCCGACGTCGCCGCCCGCCGCGCGCTGTTCGCCCTCTACGCCGAGGGTCTGCCTTTGACCGCCGCGGCACTCGACCGCGCCGCCGACGAGGCCGAGGGCGTGACGGCGTCGTTCGCGAAGGAGCTCATCCGCCGGGCCGTGCTGCGGGCGACGCTCGCCGGGCGCGAGGTGGCCGACGACGACCTCGCCACCGCGCTCACCGAGCTTCGCGAGAGTACCGAAGGGGTCTCACGCGTGCTGTTCGGCGGCGAGGTCGGCGGCCCGCCGCCGAGCGGCCACGCGTCGGCGTTCCTGATCGGCGACATCGGCTGAGCTCAGGTGCCGTGATTTCGGGTCCGGTGCCGTCACGCCCAGTGACGTCACGCCCAGCGGCGGCACCACTCGTACATCACGACCGCCGCGGCGGCGCTCGCGTTGATCGAACGGGTCGAGCCGTACTGGGTGATCTCGACCACGCCCTGCGCGGCGGTGACGGCCTCGGGTGAGAGCCCCGGACCTTCCTGACCGAACAACAGCACGCAATGCTCGGGCAGGTCGGCACGGTCGACCGGCACCGAGCCGGGCACGTTGTCGACGGCGATGATCGGCAGAGTGGCATCCTTCGCCCATGCGGCGAACGCGGCGATGTCTTCATGGTGGCGCACGTGCTGGTAGCGGTCGGTGACCATCGCGCCGCGACGGTTCCAGCGGCGCTTGCCGACGATGTGCACCTCGGCCGCGCCGAAGGCGTTGGCGCTGCGCACGATCGAGCCGATGTTCATGTCGTGCTGCCAGTTCTCGATCGCGACGTGAAACGGATGCCGGTGTGCATCGAGGTCGGCGACGATGGCCTCCATCGTCCAGTAGCGGTACCGGTCGATGACGTTGCGGCGGTCTCCCCCGGCGAGCAGCTCACGGTCGTAGCGCGGGTCGTCGGGCCAGTCGTCGACGCTGCCGAGCCAGGGCCCCACGCCGACCGGCAGCTGCGGCTCGGCCTCGGACGCCGGAGCGCGCTCGGGCTCTGACCCGTTCTCGCCTTCCGGCTCGCCTGATGCGCCCACAGGTTCAGGCTAGTCGGGCGTTCGGCGCCCGCCCGATCCGGGGGCATCAGCAGGGGATCCCGTGCCGTCACCGCGGCTCCGCCGCCCCGCACCCCGGTTTCCCGTGCCGACGCCCCCACAGACGCGCCCACACCGGATTTTTCGATACGCCGAAATATCCGGTGCTACGTTTTCGGTGTGCCGAAAAATCCTTCGATGGGGCCGACAGGGCAGGAGCGGTCCGCCCAGCCCGCGCGCACGCCCCCGCGCGCGTCGGAGGGCGCGCCCGTGACCGCCCGCCGCCCGCGTGCCGCGTGGCTGCTGGGCCCGGCGCTCGTGGCGGGCGTCGCCTATCTCGACCCCGGCAACGTCGCGAGCAACATGACCGCGGGCGCCCGGTTCGGGTATCTGCTGGTGTGGGTCGTGGTGCTCGGCAACACGATGGCGTGGCTGATCCAATACCTGTCGGCCAAGCTCGGGGTCGTGACGGGGCGAAGCCTCGCCGAAACGCTCGGCGAGCGCCTGCACCGCCCGTGGGCGCGGCGGGCGTATTGGCTGCAGGCCGAGCTCGTCGCGATGGCGACCGACATCGCCGAGGTGATCGGCGGGGCGGTGGCCCTGTGGCTGCTGTTCGGGGTGCCCCTCCCGGTCGGCGGCCTCGTGACGGGGGCCGTCTCGCTGGCGCTGCTGCTCGTGCAGCAGCGGCGCGGGGCGCGCAGCTTCGAGTTCATCGTGATCGCGCTGCTCGCGATCATCGCGTTCGGGTTCGCGTACGGCGTGTTCGTCGCGCCGCCCGACCCGGCGGGCGTGATCGGCGGACTCGTCCCCCGCTTCGAGGGCGCCGAATCGGTGCTGCTGGCCGCCTCGATCCTCGGGGCGACGATCATGCCGCACGCGATCTACGCGCACAGCGCGCTCGCCCGCGACCGGTTCGCCGACGCCTCGACGACCTCAACCCCGCATCCCCCGACCGCCACCACCGACAAAACCACCCCGCACACCCCGACCGCCCCGACCCCGAACACCGCCACCCCACCCGACCCCGCCCGTATCCCCCGCCTGCTGCGGGCGACCCGGTGGGATGTCACGATCGCCCTGGCGATCGCGGGCACCGTGAACCTCGCCATCCTGCTGCTGGCCGCCGCGAACCTCGCCGGCGTGCCCGGCACCGACAGTCTCGAAGGCGCCTACGCCGCCCTGCAGTCGGGCCTCGGCGCGGTCGTCGCGACCCTGTTCGCGGTGGGGCTGCTCGCGAGCGGCCTCGCGAGCACGGCGGTCGGGGCCTACGCCGGCGCCGAGATCATGCAGGGCCTGCTGCGGGTGCGCGTGCCGCTCATCGCGCGGCGGCTCGTGACGCTCGCGCCCGCGATCGCGATCCTCGCCGCGGGCGTCGACCCGACGGCCGCGCTCGTGCTCAGCCAGGTGGTGCTGAGCTTCGGCATCCCGTTCGCGCTCGTGCCGCTCGTCGCCCTCACGGCGCGCACCGACGTGCTCGGCCGCTACCGCAACCGATGGTGGACGACGCTCGGCGGCGTGGCATCCGCGGTCTTTCTCATCGCGCTCAACGGGATGCTGCTGTGGCTCGTGCTGGGTGGCGCCCCGCCGGGCGGATAGCCTGGACCGCGTGCCCGCGAACTCCGTCGCGATCGACGACTACCTGAAGACGATCTACCACCACACCGAGTGGCAGAGCGTCGCGATCACGCCGTCGCAGCTCGCGGCCGAGCTCGCCCTGGCGCCGTCGACGGTGACCGAGATGGTGCAGAAGCTCGCGGCGCTGGGGCTCGTGTCGCACCGCCCGTACGGTCCGGTGTCGCTGACCGATGCCGGTCGCGCGCGGGCGGCGGCGATCATCCGCCGGCATCGCCTGATCGAGACGTGGCTGGTGCGCGAGTTCGACTACGCGTGGGACGAAGTGCACGACGAGGCCGAGGTGCTCGAGCACGCGATCAGCGACCGGCTGCTCGAGGGCATCTCGGCCCGGCTCGGGCACCCGACGCGCGATCCGCACGGCGACGCGATTCCGGATGCCTCGGGCGTGGTCGTGACCGAACCGTTCGTGCTGCTCGCCGAGGCCGTCATCGGGCACAGCGGGCGGGTGCTGCGGGTGAGCGATCGCGACCCGGCGCTGCTGAGGGCGCTCGAGGGTGCGGGCATCGATGTGGGCCACGCGGTGACGGTCACCGGCCGCGGTGCGGTGCAGGTCGACGGCGGCGCGACGATCGAACTTCCGGATGCCGCGGCGTCGGCCGTCTGGATCACCGCCTGACCTCGGTGCGAGCAGCCCGGGCTCAGAACAGGACGAGTCCCGCGACGTAGCTGACCGCCATCGTGCCGATGCCGACGACGAGGCTGCGCACCAGCACCTTGCGCAGCACGAGGTGCCCGGCGCGCGCGGCGATGATCGAGGCGACCGTGAGCGAGACGATGACGGCGATGACGATGACGGTGTCTTCGACTTGCATGGGAACGAGCCAGGTGATCAGGAGCGGGATCGAGGCGCCGACCATGAACGCGATCGCGGTCGCGAACCCCGACCAGATGGGGGCTGCGGGAGTGAGCAGCTCTTCGATGCCGAACTCGGCGTCGAGCTGGGCGGCGAGCGCGTCGTGGGCGGTGAGCTCTTCGGCGACGGTGCGGGCCGTCTCGGGCGAGAGGCCCTTGGCCTGCCAGTGGGCGGTGAGTTCGTCGATCTCGCCGCGCAGGTCGGCTTCGAGCTCCGCCGACTCTTCCCGTACGAGCCGCTGCTCGGCTTCGCGTTCCACGGCGACCTCGGCCCATTTCGCGCCGCCGGCCGAGAGCCCGCCGGCGATGGTCGCGGCGGTCGCGGCGAGCAGCAGCAGGCGGTCGCTCGCTCCCGCCCCGGCGAAACCCTGCAGCAGGCTGGCCGTGGCGATGATGCCGTCGTTGGCGTCGATCATCCAGCTGCGAAAGCTCGAGGCATCCGTCATCGCGGCGCGCAGGCGCCGCCAGCGCAGCGCCGCCGCGGCGGCGAGCCCGAGCCGTGTCGGCTACGGGGCGGTAGTCACCGCCGGCGCCTCGTGCGGCTCGCCTTCAGGTACGGCCAGGGCAGGCCGGTGGCGTGTTCGCAGTAGTTCCAAAGGCGCGCCGCGAGCTCGTGGTCGCGGGTGATCTTGGCGGGTGTCGCTCGGCGCACGGCCCCGGCGACGACGCGCGACGGTCCCCAGAACTGGCCGCCCTCGGCCTCGGGGTCGACGAGGGCGCGCACGAGCGGCCAGGCGCCGTGCTCTTTCGACTGGGTGATCGGGGCCTGCAGGTTGCCGATGAATCGGCGCCGGCGCGTGGGCTCGTTGACCCCGACGATGCCGCGGGTGCGGCCGCTGATCGAGAACCCGGGATGCGCGACGACGCTCGCGATGGGCACGCTCGCGGCGCGGAGGCGCCGGTCGGCCTCGAGCCCGAGGGCCGTCGTCGCGACCTTGGACTGCACGTAGGCGCGCCACGGGGTGTAGCCGTTCTCGAGCTCGGGGTCGATCGGGTCGTAGGGCCACATCGAGGTCGACATCGACCCGACCCACACCATGCGGCCGCGGCCGGCGGCCAGCGGGAGCAGCAGTTCGCCGGCGAGGGCGTAGTGGC
Organism: Microbacterium paulum; assembly: GCF_015707995.1. GTDB lineage: Bacteria > Actinomycetota > Actinomycetes > Actinomycetales > Microbacteriaceae > Microbacterium > Microbacterium paulum. The sequence goes on along the minus strand of NZ_JAAGRY010000007.1, from coordinate 48,244 downwards.
CGAGTGCGTTGGTCGCGAAGACGATCTCGTGGCCGTCGGCCGTGGTCTCGCGGCGGCGCGGCGGGTGGACGATTCCGGCGTTCAGCAGCAGTCCGTGCAGCCCGGCGCGCCCGCGCACGGTCGCCGCCGCGGCGCGCACCGACCCCAGGTTGCTGGTGTCGAGGAGGAGGGTTTCGACCGAGGCATCCGGCGCATTGCGCAGCACCGCGGCACGCGCCGCAGCGAGACGGTTCGGGTTCCGTCCGGTCATGATGACGTGACCGCCGGCGGCGGCGAGCTGCAGCGACGAGAAGAAACCGAGACCGGCCGTCGAGCCCGTGACGAGATACCGGCGCCCCTCGAGGTCGGGGAGGCGGTGGGGGTCCCAGTCATCACGTGCCACGGGTCGAGACTAGGGCGGATCGCACCGCTAGGCTGGGCCCCATGCGGACACGTGCCGATATCGAATGCTGGCTCACCGACATGGACGGGGTTCTCGTCCACGAGAACAAGCCGATCCCGGGGGCGGCCGAGCTGCTCGCCCAGTGGCGTGACACCGGAACGCCCTTTCTGGTGCTGACGAACAACCCGTTCTACACGCCACGCGATCTGAGTGCGCGGCTGCGGATCTCGGGGCTCGAGGTGCCCGAAGAGCGCATCTGGACGTCGGCGCTCGCGACCGCGGAGTTCCTGAAGTCGCAGCACCCGGGCGGCACCGCCTTCGTCATCGGCGAGGCGGGGCTGACGACCGCGCTGCACGAGGCCGGGTACGTCATGACCGAGACGCAGCCCGACTACGTCGTGGTCGGCGAGACCCGCAACTACTCGTTCGACCGCATCACGCAGGCGATCCGGTTCATCAACGCCGGTGCGCGGTTCATCATCACGAACCCGGATGCCACAGGCCCCACCCCGACCGGAGTCGTGCCGGCGACCGGGTCGTTCGCGGCGCTCATCACACACGCGACGGGCAAGGCGCCGTACGTCGTCGGCAAGCCGAACCCGATGATGTTCCGCTCGGCGATGAACCGGATCGGGGCGCACTCCGAGAACACCGGCATGATCGGCGACCGCATGGACACCGATGTCGTCGCCGGCATCGAGGCGGGGCTGCACACGATCCTCGTGCGCACCGGCATCTCGGACGACGCCGAGATCGAGCGCTACCCGTTCCGCCCCGACGAGGTGCTCGATTCGGTCGCCGACCTGCTGTCGAGCGAACCCTTCGAGTCCGAAGACCCGGAGATCTTGTGAACCCGGTCGAGCAGACCCTGCTCTATCTCACGAGCATCGTGATCTTGCTCGGCACGCTGACCGTCTTCGTCGTGCAGTTCGTGCGCGGCCGGCGCCGCGGTTCGGGCGGGGGCGAGCGCTGATGGCGATCTTCTTGGTGCTCTCGGGCATGGCGCTGCTGATCTTCGCGCTCGTCCTGTTTCTGCGCGGGCGCAAGGATGCCCCGCAGGGAACGCCGCTGCCGAACGGCCGCGGCATCATGCTCCTGACCTTCGCGGGTCTGATCCTCGCTCTCGCCTCGCAGCTGCCGATCTTCCAGTAGTCCTGCTGCTGGCGCCGGGGCGTCGTGGGGGGTCGTGGCGGATCGCGCGCTCGGCTAGCGTGAGCCCATGTGGGCAGATGTCGCACGGCGCTGGGCCATCGCACTCGTGTGCGTCGTGGGCCTCGGCGTCGTGTTCGCCGCGACGTTCGAGCAGTGGCCGGCATGGGTCGTGTGGCTGACCGTCGCCGCATCTATCGGGCTGGTCTCGGCGCTGTCGGTGCGACCACGGCGAACGAGGCCCGGCAGTGGCGACGCCGGGCTCTACGCGTCGGATGCCTATTCCGACGCTTACCTCGGGCGCGCGCGCCCGACCCACCCGCACTCCGACGCGCAAGCCTCGTCGCAGATCATCGACCCGCCCCCGCACGATCCGCTGCGACTGCCCGACTGAGCGGCGGGGTTGTCACGGCGCGAGCGCATGCACGCGGCATCCGTCTCGCCTAGCGTGGGAGGACAGGATGCCCCCAACGGAGGGATAAGCCCGATGAACGACACGATCACCGTCGGAGTGACCGGCGCCCCTGCTTCTCACCGCGCGATCGACTGGGCGGTGCGCCGCGCGGAGGCTCGCTCGCAGCGGCTCGAGCTCGTCGCCGTCGTGGGCGGCGCGCTCGGGACGGTCGGCGAGGATGCCGTGGTCGAAGACGCGCTCGCGGCGACCGGCGAATTCCTCGAGGCTCAGGCGGAGCGCATCCGTGCGGCCGCGCCGTCGGTGCCGGTGGCGGTGCGCGCCGAGGCTGGGAATCCCGTGCGGGTGCTGATCGAGGCATCCAGCCGTTCTGCGTTGCTCGTCATCGGCAGCGACTATCGCGGCCCGGGCGACGGACCCCCGCGCGGCGCGCACGGCGTGCGGATCGCCGCCGGTGCCGCGTGCCCCGTCGTTGTGGTGCCCGATTTCGACACCGAGGGTCGGTCGGGCGTCGTCGTCGGTATCGACGGGTCGTCGGTGTCGGAGCACGCGCTGCGCTTCGCCGCCGCCGAGGCCGACCGGCTGGGCGAGGCACTCGTCGCGGTGAGCGTGTGGACTCCGCTGACCGCACCGCGCAATGACTTGGCCGTGTACCCCGACCTGTACCTCGAGAACATGCAGGCCTCGACCGAAGAGGTGCTGTCGCTCGCCCTCGCGGGCCTCGTGAGCGACTACCCCGACCTGGTCGTCGAGCGCCGCGTCGAGCGCGGCTACCCCTCGCAGGTGCTGAACGAGATCGCGAGCGGCGCCCGCCTCGCCGTCGTCGGCACGCACGGCCGCGGCGCGCTCGCCCGCTTCTTGCTCGGCTCGATCAGCCAGGAGGTGCTCGGCCGGCTCGCGACCGTTACTGCGGTGGTGCGGTGAGTTGGGTGGGTGAGTGGCTGCGGTGAGCGTGGTGTGCCGAGTCGGCGCGCAGGGTGTGGCGTATCGAGAGCGCGTCGCGCAGAGCGCGCGGCTGTCGCGCGGCGCTTCGGGCGAGTCATGCGGGCGAACGGACACGGACCAAAGTCGCATACTTGAAGACGAGGATCCCTGCGCGCAGCACGACCGGATTCGGACGTATCGCGGCGAACGCAACAGGCATATTTTCAGCCGCATGGACTAGCGCCTCGCGGGCCGTGCGACGGTGACTGATGTCCTCGGAACGCCCTTCCATGTTGGTCGTTACATCGCGGCGGAGGCGGCCCCATCGATTTGATCCCGCGCCAGACGGGCCCCACTCCCACGCAATGCCCGCTCAGGGATCGCTCACGCAAGACACAATCGACGCCGCCGGACGGTGGCCCGCAGCAGGCGATGCGAAAAGCGGGTCTCGCGATCAACCGATGTGCGAAAGCTCCGCTTGCATCGCCCCGAGCAACTCATCGCGCGTCCTTCGATACTCGACGAACTCTCTAATTACGCCACTTGCAGCATCGGCAAATACGTCTATGAGCTCTAGCTCGACCCGTTTGATCAGACGAGCAACTTCTGGACCGGCAACTACGGCTGCGGAGTTGCTGAGCGCGTCCAGCTCCTCGATGTAGGGCGCATTTTTCTTCAGATACCGCTGCTGCTCGGCTTCAGTCGCGGACTCCGACCAGCGAGCCAACTCGCCCGATGCGACTCCACTCGCAAAACTCAGGAGAACGTTCGAAGCCCTATTGCAACCCGATAGAAGTTCCGCGTATGCCTCACGTCGAAGGGCTCGAAGCTCGCGTCGCTCAGTGGCGAGTAACTCCTGCTCACGGTCCATTCGGGACCAGCGGCGTCTCAGCACAGCACCAAAGCCACTCGCCAACGCAGTGACGACAACGCCACTAAGGGTGAGCAATCCGGCGATGAGCGCTACTTGAGTTTCCATTTGCAGTTTCTGTGCCCCTGACACCTAAACCGCCATTGTTCGCAAGGAGATCACACCGGAGCTGCCTGCACTCGGGCGACAAGAGGCCGACCTCAGCACCTCACCGCGCGGCGCGAACCATCGCCGTCGCGTCGGGTGCTCCAAACCCGAACTGCTCATAGAGCCCGTGGGCGTCTTTCGTGAAGAGCGTCCACCTGAAGTCGCGGCCCGGCCCGTCGTCGATCATGAGTCGCACGATCCGCTTGCCGAGGTCGTTGCCTCGATGGGCGTCGAGCACGAAGACGTCGGCGAGGTAGGCGAAGGTGACCCCGTCAGACACCGCGCGGGCGAAGCCGACCTGCTCGCCGGTGTCACGGCGATAAGCGCCGACGACTCGCCAGGCGCCGTCGAGCTGGGTGTCGACGTCGGCACGCGTGCGCTGACGCCCCCAATACGCCTCGGTCGAAAGCCACGCCCAGACGACCTCGCGCTGAATGCGAGCAGGGTCAGCGTCGAGTTCGTAGTCCATCCCCGCATTGTGCAGCACCCCTCACCCACCGCGGGGTTATGCGCGCCGGCACCACCGGCTAGCCTCGAGGGAACGAACGGAGATCGCATGTCGGGACTGCTCGTCGCCATGACCACCGGAGGCCTGACGCTGCTGGCCGTCGCCCTCATCACCGCCATCGCGGTGCCGCGCATGCGCCGCAGCCGCGTCGACCCGCACCTCGGCCCCGAGCTGCACCGCGCCGGCGAAGAAATCCAGGCGCAGATCGACCGGGGCCGCTCGGGCCTTCTGCGGTGACGATTTCGTGAACGACCCTGCGCACGATCGACGTCAGCAACGAGACATTTTTCTGAGCTGAACGGGATCTTTTCACCCGCCCAATGTCTGACGCCCCTGCCAAAATGGGGCGTATGGACCTCCTCGCTCAGCGGCTCGACGACCTGCGCACGCAGGCCGCGGCGCTGGTGCGCGACGCGGCGAGCGAGCGGATGCTCGAGCGCGCGACCGAGACCGAACTCGCCCAGCAGGTGGCCGCCATCGCAGCCTTCGCGCGGCTCGCCGAAGCACTGCTGGTCCACGCAGTGGGTGAGGTCGCACGCCGCTCCGAGCAGGCGGCGCGCGACGAGCGCATGACGTCGCACCTCGGATGCCGCGACGCGGTCGAGCTCGTCCAGTCGCTCACCCGCGTGGGTCCGCAGACCGCGGCACGCCTCCTTCGGGCTGCGAAAGCCGTGCGCCCCGCCGTGTCCGACACCACAGGCGAGGCTCTCGATGCGCCGTTCCCGAGCGTGCGGGCGGCGATGGTCGACGGGACGATCGGCGTCGACGGCATCCTCGCCATCACCGATCCCCTGCAGGCGACCGCGCCGCGCGTCTCTGCACGCGCGCGCCGCGAGGCGGCCGACATCGTCGTCGCCGAAGCGCGCGGAGAGGGGCCGGATGCCGCGCCGCCGGCCTGCGCCGCACTGCTGAAGATCCACGCACAGACGTGGGCGCTCGCCCTCGATCAAGACGGCGCCGAGCCGCGGGAGCGGGCCGCGGAGCGCAAGCGCGCGCTCGTGCTGGGCGTCGCCTCACCCGACGGCGTGCCGGTCCGAGGTCTGCTGCTCCCCGAGGTCGCGGCGCAGTTGCAGACGATCTTCGACGCGCACCTCTCGCCCAAGGTCGCCTTCGACGACCCGACCGCCTCGAGCATGGCAGACGGTTGCACCGCAGACGGTGGCGACGCGCTCCCGCCGCTTCCCGCCCGCGACGATCGCACCCGGGCACAACGCCAGCACGATGCGCTCGCGGCGGCGGTGCACGTCGCGGCATCCTCCGGTCTGCTTCCGACGATCGGCGGCGCCGCTCCGACGCTCGTGGTCTCGGTCGACGCCGACGATCTCGCGCGAGGCACGGGCTACGCGCACGCGCAGGGGTGCGACCAGCCGATCAGCGTGGCGGTCGCCCGCCACATCGCGTGCGGCGGGGTGATCCAGCGCGTCACGATGCAGGGCGGGCGGATCCTCGCTATCGGCACCGAGGAACGCGTCTTCAACCGCCACCAACGCCGCGCGATCGCCCTGCGCGACGGCGGCTGCATCATCCCCGGGTGCGGCACGCCCGCCGGCTGGTGCGAGATCCACCACGTCACCGAACACGCGGTCGGCGGGCCGACGCACACCGACAACGGCGTGCTGCTGTGCTGGTATCACCACCGCTTCCTCGACCGGATCGGGTGGAGCATCCGCATGAACCGCGGCGTGCCCGAAGTACTCGCGCCACCGTGGCACGACACCCGCCGCGCGTGGCGGCCGGTGACCACCTCCCCCACGCGGCTGCGAAAACGCGTTCTGAAAACCTGAGGCAAAGAGAAAGCCCCGACTGTTACCACACAGCCGGGGCGAGACGAATGAGAAGTTCGCCTATCCCGATCATCGTACCGCGCCCACCTGGGAAGACGCCCGGCGCGGTCTGCCCCGGCTCCGCCCTGCGCCTGCCCGCCACTCAGCGGCGATGGTAAGCGTCGCGACGATGCTCGATGGTGACGACCTCGATGACCAGCCGCTGGTCTTCGATCCGGTAGAGAACGCGGTACTCACCGCGGCGCGCTGAGTAGAGGGGCGCAAGCGGTTCGCGCAGGGGCTTTCCGACTCTCCGAGGATTGCTCGCGAGCGGGCCGACGATGAACTCGAAGGCGGCCGCCGCGACAGACTCGGGGAGCGTGATCTCGAGGGCGCGTCTGGCCGACCGCGTGAAGACGACCTCGTAGGCGTCGCTCACTCGGCCAGGCGACCGCGCGCGACCATCGCCGCGCGAACCTGCTCGGCCGACGACACATCTTCCGAATCGAGCTCCGCGATCGCCACCCGCAGACCGGCGACCTCTTCGGGACTGCTCAAGATATCGACCGTTTCGATGAGCGAGTCGTAATCGTCCGCGCTGAGCAGCACGGCGACTCGGGCCCCGTTGCGGGTGATCTCGAAGCGCTCATGAGTGGTCGCCGCCGACTCGATGTGCTTACTCAGCGAGGCGCGCGCATCTGCGAGGGACAGAACCGTCATGTGCAGAATTCTAGCGCAAATGCCTCAACATGGATGCCTCGGTCCGCTGGCCTCAGCCCAGCGCTCCCCTACTGCGCCTCGAGCCCCAGGTCGTCGAGGTCGATGATCGAGCGCCATTCGAAACCGGCGGCCTCGACGGCGGCCTGCGCGCCGGTCTTGCGGTCGACGACGGTGACGACGGCGACGACGTCGGCCCCGGCATCCTTCGCCACCTGCGCGGCCTTGAGGGGCGACCCGCCCGTGGTCGAGGTGTCTTCGACGATCACGACGCGCTTGCCGGCGACCTCGGCACCCTCGATCTGACGGCCGCGACCGTGGTCTTTCGGCTCTTTGCGCACGACGAACGCGTCGACCGGGGCATCGGCGGCGACCGACGCGTGCAGTGCCGCGTTCGCGATCGGGTCGGCACCGAGCGTGAGCCCGCCGACCGCGTCGACGTCGAGATCGCGCACGATGTCGAGCACGAGCCGACCGATCGCGGGAGCGGCTCGGTGGTCGAGGGTCAGCTTTCGCATGTCGACGTAATACGTCGCCTTCTTTCCGCTCGACAGGGTGAAGTCGCCGTGGAAGACGGCCTCCTCACCGATCAGGGCGATGAGCGCTTGGCGGTCAGACTCGAGTGCGGGCGTAGAGGCGACGGTCATGCGGAAAGTCTACGGATGCAAGGAACCGCGTTTTTTCCCATGACATGTCGTTCGCGACGCGCAGCATGCGCCCTAGAGTCGGGATCGGCGTCCGCGACGGGCGCAGAACCAAAGGAGAGCCATGACCCGCATCGGGATCGTGACCGAACAGCCCGGCGAAACACGCGTCGCCGCCACACCCCAGACCGCAGCGAAGCTCCGCGCACTCGGCTACGACATCGTCGTCGAAACGAGTGCGGGGCACGAGTCGTCGTTCCCGGATGCCTCGTACGAGGCATCCGGCGCAGCGATCGTCGACCGGGCCACCGCCTGGGGTTCCGACATCGTGCTCAAGGTCGCCGCACCGACCGAGGCGGAGATCGCGCTGCTGCAGCCGGGCGCCACGCTCGTCGGCGTGCTCGCGCCCGCGCTCTCGCCCGATCTGCTCGCGGCGCTCGCGGCACGCGGAGTGACCGCCCTCGCGATGGATGCCGTGCCGCGCATATCTCGCGCCCAGTCGATGGACGTGCTGAGCTCGATGGCCAACATCGCCGGCTACCGCGCCGTCGTCGAGGCGGCGAACGAGTTCGGCCGCTTCTTCACCGGGCAGGTCACCGCGGCCGGCAAGGTGCCGCCCGCCAAGGTGCTCGTCGCGGGAGCGGGCGTCGCCGGCCTCGCCGCGATCGGCGCCGCCTCGAGCCTCGGCGCGATCGTGCGCGCCACCGACCCGCGCCCCGAGGTCGCCGACCAGGTGGCGTCGATCGGCGGCACCTACCTCGACGTCGTCGTGCCCGACGAGGCCAAAGAGGTCTCGAGCGACGGCTACGCCAAGGCGACGAGCGCCGCCTACGACACGGCCGCCGCGAAGCTCTACAGCGACCAGGCCGCCGACGTCGACATCGTCATCACGACCGCCCTCATCCCGGGGCGCGCCGCCCCGCGCCTGCTCACCGCGGCCGACGTGGCGAGCATGAAGCCCGGCAGCGTCGTCGTCGACATGGCCGCCGGTCAGGGCGGCAACGTCGAAGGCTCGGTCGCCGGCGAACGGGTCGTCACCGAGAACGGCGTCGTGATCCTGGGGTACACCGACCTCGCGGGGCGCCTGCCGCAGCAGGCGTCGCAGCTGTACGGCACCAACCTGCTGAACCTCATGACGCTCCTCACCCCCGCGAAAGACGGCACGGTCGTCTACGACGAGAACGATGTCGTGCAGCGCTCGGTCACCGTCACCCGCGACGGCGCCGTGACCTGGCCGCCGCCGGCCGTGCAGGTGTCTGCGGCCCCGGCCGCTAAGACGCAGACCGCCGCCACTCCTGTCGCACCCGAGAAGAAGAAACTCTCGGCGGGCGCGAAGTCGGGCCTCATCGCCGCGGGCATCGCCGCCCTCTTTCTCGTATGCGCGATCTCGCCGCCACCGCTGCCGCAGCACTTCCTCGTGCTGACGCTCTCGGTCGTGATCGGGTTCTACGTCATCGGCAAGGTCGCGCACTCCCTGCACACCCCGCTCATGAGCATCACCAACGCCATCAGCGGCATCATCATCGTCGGCGCGACGACCCAGATCATCGTGCCGAACCCGCTCGTGCAGACACTCGCCGCGATCGCGGTGCTCGTGGCATCCATCAACATCTTCGGCGGCTTCGCCGTCACCCGGCGCATGCTCGCCATGTTCCAGAAGGGTGACCAGAAGTGACCTTCGTCTCCACCTCCACCGCCGCGGGCCTCGCGCTCGTGCAGTCCATCGCCGTCGCGGCATACATCGTCGCGGCTCTGCTGTTCATCCTGGCCCTCGCGGGCCTCAGCAAGCAGGAGAGCGCCCGCCGTGGCGTCGCCTACGGCATCGCGGGCATGACGATCGCGCTCGCCGCGACCTTCCTGCTCGTCATCTCGTTCGGCTCGCTCGTTCCCGACGATGTGACGCTCTATCTCGGCGTCGGCCTGATGGTCGCGGCGATCGTCGTCGGCGGCGCGATCGGCCTGTGGCGCGCCCGCGTCGTCGAGATGACCGGCATGCCCGAGCTCATCGCCCTGCTGCACTCGTTCGTCGGCCTCGCGGCCGTGCTCGTCGAGTGGAACGGGCACCTCTACGCCGAGGGCATCGCCGCCGAACTCGTCGGCATCCACCACGCCGAGGTGTTCATCGGCGTGTTCATCGGGGCGGTGACCTTCACCGGGTCGATCGTCGCGTTCCTGAAGCTCTCGGGGCGCATGTCGTCGAAGCCGCTCATGCTGCCCGGCAAGAACTACCTCAATGTCGGCGCACTGGTCCTGTTCGTCGTGCTGACCGTCTGGTACGTCATCACCCCCTCGATCTGGCTGCTCGTCGCCGTCACCGCGCTCGCCCTCGCCCTCGGCTGGCACCTCGTCGCCTCCATCGGCGGCGGAGATATGCCCGTCGTCGTATCCATGCTCAACAGCTACTCGGGCTGGGCGGCGGCCGCGGCCGGCTTCCTGCTGAACAACGACCTGCTGATCGTCACCGGAGCCCTCGTCGGCTCGTCGGGTGCGTACCTGTCGTACATCATGTGCAAGGCGATGAACCGCTCGTTCCTGTCGGTCATCGCGGGCGGCTTCGGCATCGAGGCGCCGCGCTCGGACGGCGACGAAGAGCAGGGCGAGTATCACGAGACGGATGCCGGGTCGGTCGCCGACCTCCTCCGCGAGGCCCGCTCGGTCATCATCACGCCCGGCTACGGCATGGCGGTCGCGCAGGCGCAGTACCCCGTCGCCGACCTCACGAAGAGGCTGCGCGCGCGCGGGGTCGACGTGCGCTTCGGCATCCACCCGGTCGCCGGGCGCCTGCCCGGCCACATGAACGTGCTGCTCGCCGAGGCGAAGGTGCCGTACGACATCGTGCTCGAGCTCGACGAGATCAACGCCGACTTCGATGGCACCGACGTCGTGCTCGTGATCGGGGCGAACGACACCGTCAACCCCGCCGCGGCGGAGGACCCGGGCTCGCCGATCGCCGGCATGCCGGTGCTGCAGGTGTGGAACGCGAAGGACGTGGTGGTGTTCAAGCGTTCCATGGCCTCGGGCTACGCCGGCGTGCAGAACCCGCTGTTCTTCCGCGACAACACCCAGATGCTCTTCGGCGACGCGAAGGAGCGCGTCTCCGACATCCTCGGCGCTCTCTGACGCGGCGGGCGACGGACACGGCGGGCGACGGACACGGGCAGGCGACGTCGGCGGCGAGCAATACGCTGGATGCCATGCGCATCGCCACCTGGAACGTCAACTCGATCCGCGCCCGCGTCATCCGCACCGTGGAGTTCTGCGTGCGGGAGGACATCGACGTGCTGCTGATGCAGGAGATCAAGTGCAAGCCCGAGCAGTTCCCCTACGCCCAGTTCGAGGACGCGGGCTACACGGTCGAGGCGCACGGACTGAACCAGTGGAACGGTGTCGCGATCGCGAGCCGTGAGCCGATCGACGACCTGAAGATCGGCTTTCCCGGCATGCCGGGCTTCGCGAAGGGGCACGACGGACCGGATGCCCCGCAGGAGGCGCGCGCCATCGGCGGCACGATCGACGGGGTCGAGCTCTGGAGCCTCTACGTGCCGAACGGGCGCGGCCTCGACGACCCGCACTACACCTACAAGCTCGCCTGGCTCGAAGCGCTGCGCGGCTACACCGCCGACTCGCTGCGGCAGAACCCCGACCTCGCGCTTGCACTCACGGGCGACTTCAACATCGCCCCGACCGATGCCGACAACGGCGACCCGACCGTCGTCGAGGGTGTCTCGACGCACGTCTCGCCGCCCGAGCGCGAGGCGTTCCAGGCGCTGCTGGGCGCAGGCCTCGCCGACGCCGTGCGACCGCTCGTTCCCACGGGCTACACCTACTGGGACTACAAGCAGCTGCGCTTTCCCCGCAACGAGGGCATGCGCATCGACTTCATCCTCGGCTCGCACGCCTTTGCCGACGCCGTCGTCGCGGCATCCATTCACCGCGACGAACGCAAGGGCGAGATCCCGAGCGACCACGTGCCCGTCACGGTCGACCTCGACCTCGACGGGGCCGACGACGATGACCGGCCGATGATCTTCTGAGAGGTCGCCGGCGGGGCTACTGCCAGCGGCGGATGAGCTCGTGCAGGCGCTGCAGGAAGGCGGTGAGGAACTCGCGCGTGCCCTCGTTCGCGATGGCGCCGTCCTCGGTGAAGAAGTCGTCGGTGATGCGGATGTAGACCTCGGGCGCCCCGACCAGCGGCGCGCCCTGCGCGGCGAGGATCGACTTCAGGTGGCTCTGCGCCAGGGCGGTCGAGATCGCCCCCTTGCTCGCCCCGGTGACCCCCGTCGGCTTGCCGGTGAGCGAACTCTGCCCGCTGGGCCGCGACGCCCAGTCGAGCGCGTTCTTGAGCGCACCGGGGATCGACCGGTTGTACTCGGGGGTGACGATGAGCAGCCCGTCGGCGCTGTCGACCGCGTCTTTGAACGCGCGCCCGACGGCGGGGAAGTCCTTGTCGTACTGCGCGCCGTAGAAGGGCAGCTCGGCGATCGGGATCTCGCTGATCACGAGCCCGGTGCCCGGAGCGAGCCGCACGAGAGCCTCCGCGAAGCGGCGGTTCAGCGATGGCTCCGAGACGGAGCCCACGATCAGTCCCACGGTGTATTCGGCCATGCGTCCATCGTGCCGGGTCCGGGCGCCCCGGTCCATGGGGTGGCCGGGCCGCGGGGTGGTTAGCTAAGGCGTCAGGCCCCGGCGATCGCGACGGCGGGCGCGGGCAGCACCGCGGCATCCCGCTCGCGCACCGTCTCAGAGCCCGCGCGCCACAGCACGACGACGCTCCAGACGAACAGGCCCACGACCATCACGTTGCGCGCGAGCAGCACGCCGGCAGAGAACGGGTCTCCGTCGATCAGCGGCATGTAGAGCACGGGGAAGACGAGCGTCGTCGCGAAGCACACCCCGGCGAGCCAGCCGGCGGCCTTGCGCCAGGCCTGCGGGTCGACGATGAGGCCGACCGCGACGATGGGCGCGAGCCACAGCATGTACTGCGGCGAGCCGACCTTGTTGAAGACGATCAGCGCGGCCGTCAGCGCGAAGCTCGCCACGAGGATGAGGCGCTGCTCAAGGCCGGTCGTGAGGCGACCCTGGCGCACCGCGAGGCGGCGTGCGCGCCACAGCAGCAGCACGATGATCACGAACGCGATCGGCATGAGCAGACCGACGACGTCGCCGGCGAGGTGCGCACCCGGGCCGGCGACCTCACGGGTCGCGAGCACGTAGTTCTGGTGAATCTCAGAGCCGGGAATGCCGAGCACCGTCGCCCACACCCACGGCGTCGCGACGGGCGCTTCGAGCTGCAGTGAACGGTCGCCCTGGATCGTCGCGAAGCTGAACAGGTTCGAGGCGCCGCCGAAGACCACGACGGTCATCGCGATGACGACGCTGATACCGACGCCGCCGATGATGATGCGCAGACGGTTGGATGCCACGGTCACCGCCGCAGCGGCGATCGCGGCGGGCCACACCTTGATCCACGTGGCGGCGGCGATGAGCGCACCGGCGATCGCGGGGCGGCGCATGAGGAGCACCAGGCCGCCGATCGCGAGCGGCGCGGCGAAGCCCTCGAGGCGCAGCATGGAGACGGGCGCGAGCAGCACCTGCACGGCGAGCCAGTACCAGGCGGCGGGGTAGCCGGAACGGCGACGCAGCCCACCGGTGAGCGCGAGGATCGCGAACAGGTTCGCCCCGATCATCAGCACGAACCAGCCGAGCTGGTAGTTGTAGGGACCGGCGGCGATCGCGGCCATGATGGGCGCCAGCGCACCGGCGGGGTACACCCACGGCATGTCGATGACGGGCCAGTAGCCGAGCTTGGCCTGCTCGGCCCAGAGGCGGTAGAGCGGCAGGTCGCCCTGGGTCTGCCCGGCGAGGATCGTCGGCAGCAGCACGAGCAGGTAGAGGCCGTGAACGACGGCGAAGCCGGTCATCAGGCCGCGCGTGGTCATCGCGAAGCGCACCATCGGAGCCCGCAGGGCCAGCATTCGCGTCGCACCCCGACTCCACGCCGAGGGAATCCACGCGAGGGAGGTTGTGCCGCTCACGTCTGAGGCGCGGCGGGCCTGGGGGGCGCTCGTCACTCGCCTGAGTGTAGAGACTGCAGATGTGCGAATGGTGGACGGCATGTGTCGATCACCTGTGCGTTTGCTGAGGACGCCCGCTCCCTCGCGCGGGGGAGGCGGACGACCACAGCCCCCTCTAGCGTGGATGCCATGAGCGTACGACTGCCCTCGCGGCGCGTGAGCCCGGCCGAGCGGCGCGCCGATCTCTGGCTCGCGCTGGCGCTGCTGATCGGGGCGATCATCAGCGCGTGGCTGGGCCAGGTGGCCGGGGTCTACGGCGACGAGACGCCCGCGTTCGGCTGGGCGCTCGTCTACTCCGCCGCCCTCACCCTGCCGCTCGCGCTGCGCCGCCGGTACCCCGAGGTGGTGCTGCTGTGGGTGGCGGCCATGTTCTATGTCGGCGCGTCGTTGCGCATTCCCGAGGTCTACGTCGGCAACGTCGCCGTGTTCATCGCGATGTACACCGTCGGCGCGTGGGTCGCCGACCGCCGCCGCGCGACCGTGGTGCGGTGGATGGTGATCGCCGGCATGTTCGTGTGGCTGCTCGTGACGACTTTTCAGGCCGCGACCGCCGACGGCGACGGCGGGTTGTCTCGCGCGGGGCTGTTCTCGCCGTTCGCCGCGTACATGCTGCTGCAGTTCCTCGTGAACGTCGCCTTCTTCGGCGGCGCGTACCTGTTCGGCGAGCGCGCGTGGGCGCAGGCCCGTTCGCGCGCGGCGCTCGAGGAGCGCACCCGCGAGCTCGATCGCGAGCGCGAGCTCACCGCCGCGCAGGCCGTGGCCCTCGACCGCGTGCGGATCGCCCGCGAGCTGCACGACGTGGTCGCCCACCACGTGTCGGCGATGGGGGTTCAGGCCGGCGCCGCCCGCGCCGTGCTCGATCGTGATCCCGCGGCGGTGCGCGGCGCCCTGCAGGCCGTCGAGCAGTCGGCGCGTGACGCGCTCGTCGAACTGCGTCAGCTGCTCGAGACGCTGCGCACCCCCGACGCCGACACACCGACCGATTCGACGGTGCACCTGTCGGCACTCCCCGACCTGATCGCGCACGCGCGCGAGAACGGACTGCCGACCACGTTCGCGGTGGTCGGCGAGCCCCTCGAGGCGCCCGAGCTCGTGCAGGTGAACCTGTACCGCGTGGCGCAAGAAGCGCTCACCAACGCACGCCGCCACGGCGGCCCCACCGCCACCGCCGACGTGCGGCTGCGCTACAGCGCCGACGCGATCGAGCTCGAAGTCTCGAACGACGGTCGCGCCCACCTCGTCGGCCGGCCGGGGCTCGGTCTCGTCGGCATGCGCGAGCGCGCCTCGGCGTCGGGTGGCACGCTCGAAGCCGGGCCGCGCCCCCGCGGCGGCTTTCTCGTGCGCGTGCGCGTGCCGCTCTCCTCCCCCGGAAGCCCGGCCTCCCCCGGCGTCCCGGTCGGCCCCGGCGTCCCGGTCGCCGCCACGCCCTCGGCAGAACCGTCGACGGATGCCGAGGCCCGCGCATGAGCGCGCCGATCCGCGTGCTCCTCGTCGACGATCACGCCGTCATGCGCGCCGGCTTTCGCATGATCCTCGACGCCGAACCCGACATCACGATCGTGGGAGAAGCGGCGACCGGGCTCGAGGCGGTGGCCGAGGCATCCACTCTGCGCCCCGACGTCATCTGCATGGACGTGCAGATGCCCGACCTCGACGGCCTCGAAGCCACGCGGCGCATCATCGCCGACCCGTCGTCGCGCTCGGCCGTCGTGATCGTGACGACGTTCGACCGCGACGACTACCTGTTCCAGGCGCTCGACGCCGGTGCGAGCGGATTCCTGCTGAAGAACGCCGGGCCCGAGCAGCTCGTCGAGGCGGTGCGGGTCGCCGCCGCGGGCGACGCGCTGCTCGCGCCCGCCGTCACCCGTCGCGTCATCGAGCGCTTCGCGCGCACGCAGCCGATGGATGCCTCGCCGCCCCGCGCGTTCTCGGCACCGGGCATCCGCGTCGACCTCACCGAGCGCGAGAGCGAGGTGCTGCGCCTGCTCGCCGACGCGCGCAGCAACGCCGAGATCGCCGCGGCGCTCTACATCGGCGAGGCCACCGTGAAGACGCACGTGTCGAACCTGCTGCAGAAGCTCGGGGTGCGCGACCGCGTCGCGGCGGTCGTGTACGCGCACCGGCACGGGCTCGCCTGAGCGCGGGGCATCCGCGGCACTCCCTCCCCCGCGCTCCCTCCCCCGCGCGGCGGAGCCGGCGGCGCGAACGGGTGCGGCGGGGCTCCAGGAGTCCGTCGTGCGGCGGAGGCAGCGAACCGCCTGCTCGCCTAGCGTCGAGGGGGAGGGGCTGCGGCGACGACCGCCGTGGCCGCCGAAGAGGAGGAGCGCATGCTCGAACTGAGCGGCATCACGAAAAGCTACGGCACCACGCGCGTGCTCGACGACGTCAGCTTTCAGGTCGCGCCGGGCCGGCTGACCGGGTTCGTCGGCGGCAACGGCACCGGCAAGACCACCACGATGCGGATCATCTTGGGGGTGCTCGCCCGCGACGCGGGCACCGTCACCCTCGACGGCGCGCCCGTCACGGCGGCCGACCGGCGCCGCTTCGGCTACATGCCCGAAGAGCGCGGGCTGTACCCGAAGATGCGCGTACTCGACCACATCGTCTACCTCGCGCGGCTGCACGGCTTCGGCAAGGCCGACGCGACCGAGCGCGCCGAGGCGCTGCTGGTCGAACTCGGCCTCGGCGAGCGGCTGAACGACAACATCGAAACCCTGTCGCTCGGCAACCAGCAGCGCGCCCAGATCGCCGCCGCCCTCGTGCACGATCCCGAAGTGCTGATTCTCGACGAGCCGTTCTCGGGCCTCGACCCGATCGCGGTCGACGTCGTCGCCGGCGTGCTGCAGTCGCGCGCCGCGGCCGGCGTCGGCGTGCTGTTCTCGTCGCACCAGCTCGACGTCGTCGAGCGGCTGTGCGACGAGCTCGTCATCATCGCGGGCGGCACGATCCGGGCGACCGGGTCGCGCGACGAACTGCGCGCCGAGCACGCGCAGCGCCGATTCGAGCTGATCTCGGCGGGCGACGCCGGGTGGTTGCGGAGCGAGCCCGGAGTCGAGGTCGTCTCGTTCGACGGCGGGTACGCCCTATTCGACGCCGACACCGACGAGACGGCGCAGCGGGTGCTCCGCCGCGCCATCGCCGAGGGAGCGGTCACGAGTTTCGCGCCCCGGCATCCGTCCCTCGCCCAGATCTTCAAGGAGGTCATCCAGTGACCGCGCACACCACCGCCACCGCCGCCGCCACCACCGCACCGACCTTCGCGCAGAGCGTCTGGCTCGTCGCCGAACGCGAGATCGGGTCGAAGCTGCGCAGCAAGGCGTTCCTGATCTCGTTCGGCATCCTGTTCGTCATCGCCCTCGCCGGGGTCATCTGGGCGGGCTTCAGCGCGCAGAGCGCCTCGACGACGCCCGTCGCCGTGACGAGCGAGTCGGCGCGGTACGTCGACGGCGTGCCCGGCCTCGAGGTCACCGAGGTCGCCGACCGCACGGCAGCCGAAGCGCTCGTGAAAGACGGGTCGGTCGATGCCGCCGTGATCGCCGACGACGCGTCGCCGCTCGGCTACGCGCTCGTCGTCGAATCCGACGCACCGCAGGGCCTGCTCATGTCGCTGTCGCAATCGCCGTCGGTCGTGGTGCTCGACCCCGCGAGCTCGACCAACTGGATCGGCTACATCGCCGCGATCGGCTTCGGCATCGTGTTCCTGTTCGCAGCGCAGACCTTCGGTTCGACGATCGCCCAGAGCGTCGTCGAAGAAAAGCAGACGCGCGTCGTCGAACTGCTCATCTCGGCGATCCCCGCGCGGGCGCTGCTGGCCGGCAAGGTGGTCGGCAACACGATCCTCGCGATGGGACAGGTGGTGATCCTCGCCGCGATCGCGGTCGTGGGCCTGACCGTCACGGGCCAGACGGAATTCCTGCAGGGCGTCGGCGGACCGATCGCGTGGTTCGCGGTGTTCTTCCTCTTCGGGTTCGTGCTGCTCGCGGCGCTGTTCGCCGCCGCGGCGGCGATGGTCTCGCGGCAAGAAGACATCGGCGCGACGACCACCCCGCTCATGCTGCTGATCCTCGGGCCCTACTTCTTGGTGATCTTCTTCTGGAACAACCCGACGGTGCTCACGGTCATGTCGTACGTGCCGTTCTCGGCCCCCGTCGGCATGCCCGTGCGACTCTTCCTCGGGCAGGCGCAGTGGTGGGAGCCGATCCTGTCGCTCGGCATCCTGCTCGTCACGTGTGTTCTGGCGATCTGGGTCGGCGCGAAGATCTACGAGAACTCGATCCTGCGCATGGGCGGGCGCGTCAAGCTCGGTGAGGCACTCGCGGGCTGACGCGCCGCCGGTGATGAAAACCTGCTGAGTGGGGCGGGAGAGGGCTCGCGACCGTCAGCGAGACGACTCGCGCCCCACCTCGCAGGTTTTCGTCACGCCTCGAGGCCGAGACGCCGACCGCGGGTGGCGAGCTGCGGCGCGATGAGCCCGTGCAGCACGATGCTGCCGACGACCGTGAACACCGTCACGGCGAGCACGTCGTAGGCCTCGGGCTCGGGCAGCCTGTTGAACGCGAGCAGTCCGAACACGATCGTCGCGGTGCCGCGCGGGCCGATGAACCCGATCATCGTGCGCTCGCGCCACGGCACCGACGAACCGAGCATCGACACGTAGACGGGCACGACGCGGAAGAGCGTCAGCGCGAGCGCCGCCACCACGAGCAGGCGCACGTCGAACCCGTCGAGCACGACCACGACCGTCATCGCCCCGAGCACGAACCAGACGAGGTTCGCCGCGAGGGTTCCCGCCTCTTCGACGAGCAGCACCTCGGCGTGCGGGATGGTGTGCTCGGCGGTGCCGCGCGTGCGCATGAGGCGATAGATCAGCCCCGCGACGAACGCCGCGACGAAGCCGTTCGCCGCGATCGTCGACACGGTCGCGGTGCCGAAGGCGAGCAGCGGCACGAGCAGCATGACGTAGCGGATGCCAGAGGGCGCCGCCCACCCGCGGGTCAGCGCGAGTCGGGCGAGCAGCCCGAACAATCCGCCGAACACGACGCCGATGAGCGCGGCGATGACGGTCGCCGGCACGGCGCCGAAGAAGGCGACGGCGAACTCGGTGAGGTTCTCTTCGAGCTGCGCCTGCGCGTCGGGGCTGAGCGCGTCGGTGCTGATCGTGCCGCCGTCGGCCGCGGCGAGGAGTGCCGGCAGGGCCACGGCCGCGGCGAGCGCCATCGCGAACACGGGTGAGACGAGCCCGTCGTTGTAGCCGCTCTCGACGTTGAGGATCTGGCGGATTCGGGGCGGAATCCACGGCGAACGCAGCAGCTCGGCCGCCGGCGAGAAGTCGGTCGGCATGACGACGCACGCGATCACGAGCAGCACGAATACGTTCAGCTCCGGCACGATCCACACCCCGCTGAGCACGACCGCGAGCAGCGACAGCGGCAACGCGATGAGCACGAGTCGGGCGATGACACGGCCCTCGCCGCCGAAGATGCCGCCGCGCACCTCACAGGCATCCACGAAGAGCAGCACCGCGAGGATCAGCTCGACGACGTGCTCGGCCGCGTCGCCCGCGATCGCGTCGGCGAAGCCGTTCACGTCGATGAACACGAGCACGGCACCGGCGAGGGCGAGGGCCGCGGGGCCCGCGACCCCCCAGCGCGCGAACCGGTGCTCGACGAGCGACCACAGCGCGATCGCCACGAACCCGCACAAGAAGATCAGCGGCATCGGTCCCCCTTCGCGAAGTGGCTGCGTGTGCTCAGTCTGGCCGAACCGGCGCGCCACGAGGGGCACCTGGGCACGGCTCGTCGCGCGGGAGGGACGCCCAGGCGCCACCCGCGGGTGTCACGTGGGGTGCCACCCGCGAAGGATGCTCGCGTCGGCGGGTTTCAGCCGCGCACGTCGGTGGGTTTCAGCCGCGCGCGTCGGCGATGACCGACAGCACGTTGCCCGCGGGGTCGCGGAACCACGCGATGTCGGGCCCGCGCCCGCGCGAGATGCCGCGCGCGTCGGTGCCGAAATCGGGGTCGTCGTAGATCTTGGTGACCACATCCGCCGCGTTCAGCTCGTCGACGGCGGTGTCGATGTCGGCGACGCCGAGATTGAGGACGGTGAACGATGCCGGGGCATGATCGCTCTTCGGATAGGCGATGACGTGCCCGCCGCCCGGCAGGGCGATGTCGAGGATGCCCATCTCGTTCACCTCGACCGTGAGACCCAGAGTGTCGCCGTAGAAGCGCTGCGCGGCGGGGATGTCGTCGACGGAAAAACCCGAGAAGGCGGAGTCGATCGTGACCATGGAGCACTCCTGTCGTGAGGTCGACCTCGGAACGGTGTCAACAGAAACGATGACAACAGCAGGCTGAACCCGTCGTGCGTGTCCGCGCAAGGGCCCCAGCGCGCGATCCACCCTGCTGTCGTCACCGCTCAGGCGTGGTCAGTGCTCTGGCGGGTCAGTGCTCAGGCGTGGTCAGCGTTCGACGAGGATGCCGTCGGCGTCGGCCCACACGTGTGCGCCGGGGCGGAAGGCGACGCCCGCGATCTCGACGGGCACATCGACCTCGCCGACGCCGTCTTTCGCGCTCTTGCGCGGGTTCGAGCCGAGCGCCTTGACGCCGAGGGGCAGCGCGCCGATCGCCTCGCGGTCGCGGATCGCGCCGAACACGATGATGCCGGCCCAGCCGTGCTCGAGGGCCGACGCCGCGATCAGGTCGCCCACGAGCGCCGACTCGAGCGACCCGCCGCCGTCGACGACGAGCACGGCGCCGTCGCCCGGCGTCGCGAGCGTCGCCTTGACGAGGGCGTTGTCGCGGTGGCAGCGGATCGTGCGGACGGGCCCGTCGAACGCGACGTGCCCGCCGATGTCGTGCAGCTGCAGCGAGAGCGAGTCGAGCTCGTCGCCGCGCTCGTCGTAGAGGTCAGCCGTCGCGATGGTGGTCATGGATGCCACGCTAGCCCCGGCATCCCGCACGCCGACCGGCCCGGGCGTGGGAACTCCCGCCGACCTTCTGCAAAACGAAAGCCTTTCAGCGGGAACATACCGGCGTTGTATACGGTTGAATGCTCCGGGCCGACGGCGTCCCACACCCCAACGGACCACCCCCCAAGGAGTCGCCATGAGCCCCGCCGTCACCGCCGCCCCCATTCTCGATGTGCTCGCCGAGCGCTGGAGCACCCGCATCTTCGACGCCGAGACCCCGATCGACGAGGCGGCGCTCGCGAGCGCGCTCGAGGCCGCCCGCTGGGCGCCGTCGGCGAACAACACGCAGCCGTGGCGTTTCGTCGTGGCCCGCCGCGGCACGGCCGAGCACGCGCAGATCGTCGACGCGCTGATGGGCTTCAACCAGGCGTGGGCGGCGGATGCCGCGGCGCTGATCGTGTTCGCCGCCTCGGCTTCGCTCGACGGCAAGCCGCTGCCGTGGGCCGCCTACGACACCGGCCAGGCCGCCGCGCACTTCACGGTGCAGGCGCACGCGTCGGGCCTGTACACCCACCAGATGGGCGGGTTCGACCGCGACCGGATCGCTCAGGCGTTCGGCTTCGGCGACGACCTCGCCGCCGTGACCGTCATGGCCGTCGGCGCGCTCGGCGACATCGATGCGGCCCCCGAAGCGCTCCGCGAGCGCGAGCAGGCGCCGCGCACCCGCCGCCCCATCGAGGAATCCCTCGTCATCGACGCGTGAGTCGAAACTGCGGCGCTCGCTTTCGCGAGCGCCGCAGTGCATTCGGCTGGAACCTCAGTCGTCGAGCAGGTCGCCTTCGATGACGTCGGCGTCGGAGGCGCCGGATGCCGAGGCATCCGCCCGCTCGTCGGGCGCCGCGCCGGCCGAGGTCAGCACGAGGCCCGAGCCGTCGGCGGCGACGTCTACCCGCACGATGTCGCCGTCGTGCACGCCGCCCGACAGGAGCGCCATGGCGAGGCGGTCCTGGATCTCCGACTGGATGAGCCGGCGCAGCGGCCGCGCCCCGAAGATGGGGTCGTACCCGCGCTCGGCGAGCCAGGCGCGCGCGTCGGGGGTGACCGCGAGGGTCAGGCGACGGTCCTTCAGCCGGCGCTGCAGGGCGTCGACCGAGAGCTCCACGATCTGCGCGAGGTCGTCCTCGCTCAGCGCCGTGAACATCACGATGTCATCGAGCCGGTTGAGGAACTCGGGGCGGAACGCGGTACGCACGAGCGCCATGACCTGCTCGCGCTTCTGCTCGACCGTCAGCGTCGGGTCGATGAGGATCGGCGAGCCGAGGTTCGACGTCAGGATCAGGATCGTATTGGTGAAGTCGACGGTGCGGCCCTGACCGTCGGTGAGGCGGCCGTCGTCGAGCACCTGCAGCAGGATGTCGAAGACTTCGGGGTGCGCCTTCTCGACCTCGTCGAGGAGCACCACCGAGTAGGGGCGCCGGCGCACGGCCTCGGTGAGCTGCCCGCCCTGCTCGTAGCCGATGTACCCGGGAGGGGCACCGACCAGACGCGCGACGGAGTGCTTCTCGCCGTACTCCGACATGTCGATGCGCACCATGGCGCGCTCGTCGTCGAAGAGGAATTCGGCGAGCGCTTTCGCGAGCTCGGTCTTGCCGACGCCGGTCGGGCCGAGGAACAGGAACGAGCCGAGCGGGCGGTTCGGGTCGCTGATGCCGGCGCGCGAGCGGCGTACGGCGTCGCTGACGGCCTTGACCGCGTCCTTCTGCCCGATGAGGCGCTTGCCGAGCTCCGACTCGAGGTGTACGAGCTTCTCGCTCTCGCCCTGCAGCAGCTTTCCGACCGGGATGCCTGTCCACGCGGCGATCACGGCGGCGATGTCCTCGTCGGTGACCTGCTCGTTCACCATCCGCTCGCCGTCGGCGGCCTCGGCGTGCTCGGCTTCGGCGACCTGCCGCTCGAGCGCGGGGATCTCGGCGTAGTACAGGCGCGACGCCTTCTCGAGGTTGCCCTCGCGCTGCGCGCGCTCGGCCTCGCTGCGGGCCTGGTCGAGCTTCGTCTTCAGCTCGCCGACCGCGTTGAGCGACGCACGCTCGCGCTCCCACCGCGCCTGCAGCTCGTCGAGCTTCTTCTGCTCGACCTTCAGCGTCTCGCGGAGCGCCGCGAGACGCTCCTTCGCCGCGGCATCCTTCTCCTTCTTGAGGGCGAGCTCTTCGAGCTTCAGCCGGTCTACGTGGCGGCGCAGCTCATCGATCTCGAGCGGGGCCGAGTCGATCTCCATGCGCAGGCGCGACGCGGCCTCGTCGATCAGGTCGATGGCCTTGTCGGGCAGCTGCCGGCTCGGGATGTAGCGGTTCGACAGGGATGCCGCGGCCACGAGCGCCCCGTCGGAGATGGCGACCTTGTGGTGCGCCTCGTAGCGTTCCTTGAGGCCGCGGAGGATCGCGATGGTGTCCTCGACGCTCGGCTCGCCGACGTACACCGGCTGGAAGCGGCGCTCGAGCGCGGCATCCTTCTCGATGAACTCGCGGTACTCGTCGAGCGTCGTCGCGCCGATCAGGCGCAGCTCGCCGCGCGCGAGCATCGGCTTGAGCATGTTGGAGGCCGCGACCGATCCCTCGCCGCCGCCGGCGCCCATGAGCACGTGCAGCTCGTCGATGAAGGTGATGATCCGCCCGTCGGACTCGGTGATCTCCTTGAGCACGCTCTTCAGGCGCTCTTCGAACTGGCCGCGGTACATTGCGCCCGCGACCAGGGCGGAGATGTCGAGCGAGACGAGCTCCTTGTCCTTGAGCGACTCGGCGACATCGCCCGCGACGATGCGCTGGGCGAGGCCCTCGACGACCGCCGTCTTGCCGACGCCGGGCTCGCCGATGAGCACGGGATTGTTCTTCGTGCGGCGGGTGAGCACCTGGCTGACGCGGCGGATCTCGCTGTCGCGACCGATGACCGGGTCGAGCTTTCCCTGCCGGGCCCGCTCGGTGAGATTGATGCCGAACTGCTCGAGGGCGCTCTGCTGCTCCTCTTGGCCCGGCTGGGGTTGTGCGTTCATCGTGTCTCCTTGAAACTGGCGAGAAATCTGCGAGGCTCAAACTTGAGCCATCTGGACTCAACTTTATCAAAGTATGGCACCGGCGGCAAGCCTCGCGGCGATGGGCAGTCCTCCCCATCGCGACCGTCCCGGGGCTCACCTAGAGTGACAACGTGGCCGATCTCGTCGTCAATACGGAGAACCTCCGAAACCTCGCGAACCAGCTCGCGACCGTCCACGGCACCCTCACCGCCGGGGATGGCGACGCGCGCGACCTGGCGGGGATGATCCCGCACGCCGGGCTCGCCTCCGCCGTGGACGAGTTCACCTCGGGGTGGGACCGGCGACGCAAAGACCTCGCGGATCGCGTGGACCAGCTGCAGAAGCGCGCCGACGGCGCCGCCGATGCCTTCGAAGGCGTCGACGGCCAGCTGGCCGACAAGCTCAAGGAGGGAAGCAACGGATGAGCATGGCACCCATCGGCGGCGATGTCGCCGGCATCCGCGGGCACGCCTCGCGATACAGTTCCACGGCCCGCGCGGTATCGGAAGCGGTCGACATGCTGCAGGCGGTCATCAGTGCGTCGCAGCAGGAGACGAGCGAAGCCGTCGAGGCCCTGGCCGGGACGATCGGCGACACGAAGACCTTCCTCTCCCGCATCCGGGAGCGCTACGAAGTGGCCGGCTCCGCGCTCGCCGTCTTCGCGAACGAGCTCGAGCAGGCGCAGCAGCAAGCGGCATCCGCGATCGCCGCGCACGACGACGCCCAGCGTCGCCACACCTACGCGCAGCGCAACCTGACGGAGGCCCGTCAGGCGACGCAGCAGACCGTCGACCCCAATGAGCTCGCCGAGGCGACGGATGCCGCGCGACGCTACTCGTCGATGAGCACGTCGGCGGCGACGGACCTCTCCCAGGCGCAGGCCGCCTACGATGCCGCGGTCCAGCGTGTGCAGCAGGCCGGCGACACCGCGGCATCCACCATCTCCCAGACGGTGTCCAGCGATTCGCTCAACGACTCGTGGTGGGACAACGTCCTGGACTGGGTGAACCAGAACGCGGAGTGGCTGAAGGTCGTCAAGGACATCCTCACGGTCGTCACCGCCATCGTCGGCGTGCTGTCGATCTTCTTCCCCGTGCTCGCGCCCATCGCCCTGGGGCTCGCCGTCCTGTCGATGGGGCTCAGCTTCCTGCTGGCCTCGTCGGGCGACGGGTCGTGGTTCGATTTCGCGCTGGACGCCATCGGCGTGCTGACCTTCGGCGTGGGAAGCGCTGCGCTGGCCGGCATCAAACTCGGCACGGTCGCCCTGCGCGGCGGTCGCGCGGCCACGCTCGCGGTGCGCAGCCCCGGGATGGTCTGGGGCAACGGCGCACGCCAGGTCATCGGCAATCTGCTCGATCGGGGCCTGGTCGGCTCGATCCGTCAGCCGATGCGGATGGTGGCCGAAGAGAGCGCGAGCGTCCTGTCGGCACGGCCGAACCTCGCACAGGTCGTCACGCACTGGGGCGACGATGCGATCAAGGGCATCCGCGAGTCGGACAGCATCATCATCTCCGAGTTCGACCAGATCGCGTCGCAGGCGCGGCTCGGCGCCGGAGGCGCCATCGACAACCTCGTGACGAGCGGCGTCGACAGCCTGAAGAACGTCGTGGGGACGATGGGCAAGATCGGCTCGTCGCTCGACGCCTACAACATGGTCGGAATCGGGATCAACCGCAGTGACCAGCTGATGAACTGGGTTCAGGACCAGACCGGAGTCCAGACACCGCTGGGCACCCTCACGACCGGCCTCAACGAGGTGTACGGATTCGTTCCCGGGCTCTTCGAGGCGCCGATGGGAGCGGACTGGCGCTCCGCCTCCACCCCGTGACGCTTGAGCGCCGCGTGGCGTGGGAGGCCCGCTTCGGGGACGGACTGTTCCTCGCCACCATCCTCTGGATCATCTTCGGCGCCTTCCCGACGATCGGACTGTTGGTGGGACAGCTCGTGACCGGTTCGTTCGTGAGCAACGGCGCCGTGCCCGACAGCTTTCCCGCCTTCATGCCGCCGTGGTGGGCGGCCTACCCCATGACCCTGCTGCTCGTGGTGTTGGCCGTGGGTTCGCTACCGCTGCCACTGCGGGGTCCGCGGGCAACGACGCGGAGCACACTTCTGACGGTGCTCGTGCTGACCTTCAGCACGACGCTCTACATCGCCGCAGCCGCCGCGGCGGCGGAAGCCCACCAGGGTCGTGTCAACTTCTTCGGGGTCGACAACCTCGTGTTCATCCAGTTCTTCCTGATCCTCGTCACCGTCGCACGCATGCTGCTGAGCGGAATGCGCCTGCTGCCGCGAACGTGGCGGGAGTACATAGACGACGACGGTACGGTGGTGCCGCCGAAGGAGATCGTGCGTCGCGCCCCGCGCCGCCCGTGGGACTGGAATCGCAACCGGATGCAGCGCCGTCCGCCACGACAGTGAAGGAAACCGTGAACGAGATCGCGCCGCCACGCTACCGGCTCGTGCTGCCGCCGGGGTTCCTGCTCATCCCGGTGGCGCACTCGACCGACGACGAGATCGCCGACCTCGTCCGTCGCCACTATCGCGACCTTCCGCGTGACAGCTATGGCCCGCAGATCGAGAGAACCGCCGCTCAGCTCGTCGCCTCCGCCCGCAGCGCGCGCGAGGCCGGCGTGCTCGACCTCGTCGTGCCGATGGGAGTGCCGTGGCGCGCACCGGTGTCGCTGGCGATCGCCATCAGCACCGCCCCGGCACCGGGCGCCGCTGACCCGGAGTCCTCGGCATCCGAGTCCACCGAGATCGTGACGACGACGGCGGGCGAGGCCGTCCGCGCCACCGAGAGATTCACCGCGCCCGCGACCGCCGACGAGATGGCGCCGCTGCTGAGGATGCGCTTCCGGTGGTCGATCCCGGATGCCGAGCGGCAGCTGCTGGCCGTCTGCACGATCAGCGGGACGGTCGATCCGGAGCTCGCGCCGATCGTCGACGCCCTCGCCGAGCTCGGCGATCTCCTGCTGCGCACGCTCCGCTGGGACTGAGAGGAACCGCATGGCCATCGACATGGACTACGACCTGGACCGGTGGGTCTACGTGCCGAACGTCTTCCCCTGGGAGTCGTTCGGCGACGAAGAGCAGTGGGCGGATGCCGTCGCGCGCGCTTTCGGTGGAGAAGGAGGCACGGCCGCGCCGGCAGAGCTCGTCGAGTGGCTGCGGGCGTACCTCATCGGCGCGGTGCGCGGCAACCGGTCGGGGACGATCCGCTTCGTGCATCTGCCGAACATCACCGCACCGCACGCGATCGTCGACGTCTACGACATGCCGCGTCGCGACGACGTCGCACTGATCGATCTGACACACGAGAACCAGGAACCCGCTGTGCGCGAGGCCGAGGTCGTGCCGTTCGACTCGGAGCATCTCGGTGCGGGCGTGAAGTCCACCCGGTGGGTGCGCACCGAGGCCGACAGGATAGTCCGGGCCACCAACTGGGTGTGGCGCACCGCTGAGCGCGACATCGTCGTCCTGACGGCCAGCTCCGATCTGCCCCTCGCAGAGGCTCTCGACCCGGTCGTCGACGAGCTGGCGCGCACGATCCGCCCGGCCTGACGCCTCCCCCTCAGGACGCGATCGCCTCCAGCTCCGCCGGTGCCGCAGCCGTGCAGGTGAAGCGTGCCCGGTACGCGGTGGGGCTCAGCCCCAGCATCCGGGTGAAGTTCTGGCGCAGCACCGCCGCCGAGCCGAAGCCGCTCTCGAAGGCGACGGCGTCGAGGCCCAGTTCGGTCTGCTCGAGCAGGCGCTGCGCGTGGATGATCCGCTGCCGGGCGAGCCACGCCGCGGGGGTCGTGCCGTAGTCGGCCTTGAACCGGCGCGCGAAGGTGCGCGGCGACATGTGCGCGCGGGCGGCGAGCTGATCGACCGAGAGGTCGAGGGTGAGGTTCTCGACGATCCACTCCGTCACCGGCGTGAGCGACATCGAGGTGGACTCGGGCAGCGGCTTGGCGATGAACTGCGCCTGGCCGCCGTCGCGCTGCGGCGGCACGACCATGCGCCGGGCGATGGTGTTCGTCATCTCCGCGCCGAGCTCGATGCGCAGGAGGTGCAGACAGGCGTCGAGCCCCGCGGCGGTGCCGGCGCTCGTGATGATGCGGGCATCCTGCACGTAGAGCACGTTCGGGTCGACGTCGATCTCGGGGTAAAGGCTTGCCATCTTCTCGGCGTACATCCAGTGCGTCGTGGCGCGGCGACCGTCGAGAACGCCCGCCGCCGCGAGGACGAACGACCCGCTGCAGACGCTCAGCACCCAGGCATCCCGCGCGACGGCGTGCCGGACGAGGTCGAGCACGCGCTCGTCCACGTCGTCCCAGTACTCGTGCGGGATCGGCGAGATCACGACGAGGTCGGCCTCGTAGGCGAAGGAGAGATCGGCGTCGACGTTGATCGAGAAGCCGATCTTCGAAGGCACGACGCCCGGTGTGGGTGTCACGACGCGGAAGTCGAAGTTCGGGATGCCGTCGTCGGAGCGGTCGAGTCCGAACGCCTCGCAGGCGACGCCGAACTCGAACGGAGCGAACCCGGGCAGGACGACGCACGCGACAGTCTTCATGGCAGGAATACTACTAGGGGCGGCTTTTCTGCCACTAGTGGCGGTTTGGATACGTGCATAGCGTTCCTGCCATGATCCTTCTCACTCTCCTCACGCTGATCTCGGCGATCGCGATCGCCGCCACCTTCCGCACCGTGCACGTCGACGGCTACCGTCGCACCCCGACCGATCGCACGCGCCTGCCCTGACGCCCCTCGCTCGGTCGGTGGTGACACCGAGAGTGGAGGCCCGTGCCAGAGGAGGCCGCCATGTCGACGCCCGACCCGTCCGCCGCTTCGACGCCCGACACTCCGCCTACGGCCGCCGCCGCACCACCGGCCTACTACACCCCGCCGCAGTACGCGCCGAATCCGTACGCGCCGAATCCGTCCGCACCGGCGGGCTGGTCGCCCGCGCCGCAGGCATCCGCAGCGAACGGCTCGCGACGCGGGCTTGCCCTCACCGCGGTGATCCTCGGGGCGCTCCCGCTCGTCGGCAACCTCTTCCAGCCCTTCGTGCTGCGCACCGTGGTCGCCAGCGGCGGCTACGCCGTCTACACGATGATCAGCGCCGCCCTCGGGATCGTGGGGCTGGTGCTCGGCGTCGCCGCACTCGTCTGCGGCCTGCTCTCGCGCCGCGACGCCCCGCTGCCGGCGGGCATCGGCATCGGCGTCGGAGTCGCCCTCATCGCGAGCGCGCTCACCGGGCTCCTCTACGCCCTCACCTCGTACCTCTGACGCGGACTCCCCGGGCGCCGGGCGCCGCGCGCCTGCTTCGAGAAAGCGCGCGTGTGGGAGACCGCGACCGCCGGACCGCTCAGATCCCGGCGAGCGCGTCGAGCAGCACGTCCGCCGACCGGCCCCAGTCGAATCGCGCGATGTGGGCGGTGCCCGCGGCGATCACCTCGGCGCGGCGAGCGGGGTCGTCGAGGGCGCGGATGCCTCGGGCGAACGCCTCGGCATCCATCCCGGGTGCGTACAGCGCACCGTCGCCGGCGACCTCGCGGAAGATCGGCATGTCGGTGACGACGGCGGGGACGCCGAGTTCGAGCGCTTCGGCGACGGGCAGGCCGTAGCCCTCGTCGAGCGAGGCGGAGACCAGGACGCCGTGGTCGGCGAGGAGGGCCGCGTACTCGGCATCCGTCACCCCGCCGTGGAAGACGACGCGCGCGCCGGCGGGGTCGATCAGCGCCTCGAGCTCGGCGCGGCGGGCGGGTGAGATGCGCGACAGCAGGTGCAGCGTGCGCCCCGGCAGGAGGGCCGCGGCGCCGAGGAGCGTCTCGACGTTCTTGTAGGGCATGAACGAGCCCATGTAGACGAGGTTCTGCGCGCCCGGCACGACCTCGGCCCCCTCGGGGAGGAGCTCGGCGAGCCGCTGCGGCGCGTTGGGCACGACCACGACGGGGCGCTTCGTGAGGTTCACGCGGGCGAACTCGGCGGCGCTCGTCTCGCTCACGGTGGCGACGACGTCGGCGGCGTTGAGGGTCAGGCGCTGTGGCACGTAGGAGAGGTGGAACAGGCGCCAGCCGACGCGCACGTACCAGGGCAGGTCGCGGGGGGGCGTGCGGTGCCGGTAGTAGATCGTGTCGTGCAGGGTCAGGATGAGCCCGAAGCGACGGCCGAGCGAGCCGATCGTCTGCATGGGCGAGAACACCGCGTCGGGACGGTAGCGGTTCAGCCGCAGCGCGGCGAACGGTTCGAGCGCCGAGGTAGGCGCGTGCACGAGCAGGGTGCGCGCCCCCGCGGGCAGGAGCGCGCGCTGCGCCTCGTCGTGGATGAGGAAGACGACGTCGACCCCCCGTGCGGGCGCGGCGGCGAACACGGCGCGAGCGAGCTCCGCCGAATACCGGCTGATGCCGTCGTGGAAGTCGGTGCGGATGTACCGCACGTCGAACAGCAGCCGCACGGCGTCAGGCTCCGAGCGGTTCGCCGCGGTAGAGCTTCTCGAACGTGTCGAGCGTGTTCTCGATGTCATGGATCTCGACGCCGTCGAGGGATGCCTGCTGCATGCGCAGGTACTCCTCGGGCGACGCGGTCAGCACGCGGCGCAGCTTGTCGGCGAGGTCGTCGACGTTCCCCGGCTCGAAGAGGTATCCGTTCTCACCGTCGTGCACGAGGTGCGGCAGCGCGACGGCATTGGCCGCGACGACGGGCAGGCCCGAGGCCATCGCCTCCATCGTCGCGATCGACTGCAACTCGGCGATCGAGGCGATCGCGAAGACGTCCGCCTTGCCGTACGACGCGCGCAGCTCGTCCTCTTCCACCCGACCGTGGAAGGTGACCCGGTCTTGGACGCCGAGGCGCTGCGCGGTCTGCTCGAGATTGCGGCGCTGGTCGCCGCCTCCGACGATGTCGAACGTGATGTTCGGGAGTTCGGGGGCGAGCTTCGCGACGGCGCCGAGGGTGACCTCGACGTGCTTCTCGGTGGTGAGCCGGCCGACGAACAGCACTCGGTGGTGCTCGCGCGGGGTGAGGTCGGGCGTGTAGTTGCGCTTGTCGATGCCGCAGCTGATCGGGATGACGCCCTCGATGTCGATCGTCTGCTCGAGGAACTCGGCCGCCTTGCGGGTGGGCGTCGTCACGGCGCGCGACATGTCGAAGGTGCGCTTGGCGTCGTCCCACGCGAGCTTGACGACGATCTTGTCGAGCACGGGCGGCAGGGTCGTGAAGTCGATGATGTTCTCGGCCATCACGTGGTTGGTGGCGACCACGGGGATGCCTCGTTGATGCGCGATGCGGGTGAGACCGCGCCCGATCACGATGTGCGACTGACTGTGCACGACGTCGGGCTGGACGGCGTCGAGCACCTTGCGCGCGTAGTGCTTGCTACGCCAGGGCCAGACGAATCGCAGCCAGTCGTGCGGGGGCCAGCGCACGCCGGGCAGCCGGTGCACGGTGAGGTCCTGGCCCTCGATGTGCTCGGTGAACACGCCGTGGTTGCGGTGCCCGACGCTCGGGGTGACGATGTGCACGTCGTGGCCGCGGCCGGCGAGGCCCGCGGCGAGGCGCTCCGCGAAGCGGGCGGCGCCGTTGACGTCGGGCGCGAAGGTGTCGGCGGCGATCACAATCGTCAGCGGGGAGCGGTCGGGCATGGGCGAGCCCTCGGCGTCTGGTTCGGGGGTGGTATCCGGTGTCGCGGTGGGAGTCACGGGTTCGGTGGCTTCCTATCTCTGCGGCGTCGCCGGCGGGTGCGCCGGCGCCCTCGAGTCTAACCGAGGGGTCTTCGAGTGCCCCGGTGGCACCGCGGCGCGGGCGCCGTTCGGGAGGAGAAGTGCGTTCGGGAGGGTGTTCGCAACCTCCGCGCCCTCCCGAGTGCAGAAACCCTCCCGAGTGACGCGCAGCGGGGAGAGCCCGCCTACCCTGGAGGCATGATGCGCCTGCAGGCCGACGCCGATCCCGCCCGCTGGGTTCCCGTCACGGGCTCGTTCGGGCTGCGCGGGCGCCGCCACCGCAAGCGCGCGATCGGCATGCTGCTCGCGCAGGCGAACGCCGCGCTCGGCGCCACGCCGCGACCGGGCGCGGGGCGCGGCGTCGCCGCGTGGGCGATGAGCCAGGCGGTGCCGATGCTGCTCCGCAGAGCCGGCGGGCGCGTGCTCGTCTGGGTGTGGAAGGACGACCCCGAGCTCGTCGTCGCACTCGCACAGGTGCAGCAGGCGACCCCGCAGCTGCGCACCGCGCGCGCGATGATGCCCATGGAGTACGACGGACACCGAGGACTTCCGCAGCCCCTTCCTCGGCCTCGGCGAGAAGCTCGCCGCGCCGCTCCCCGGCAGCAGCCGGGCCGACGACGAACGAGTGGATGCCTCGGCATCCGCCCCGCCCCCGGCCCCGCCCTCCGCGACCTGACCCCCGTCGCCCGCTATGACGAGCACTTCGACGCGGAGGGCGGACTCGCGACCGGCAGCACGGCATCGCGCAAGGTGCTGCGCGACGCGATCGCGCACGCCCAGAGGCGCACGTCGGAGCGCGCGATGCGAAAGATCACGACGAACGGCGACGACGGCCGGCTGCGGTTCGTCGAGGAGCCGGCGACGATGACCCACATCGGGGGACCCGCGTCGACGCGTGGCGAGGCCGTGAGTCAGCCCGCGGCGAGCGCCGCGGCGATCTCCGCGCGGGTGGGCATCGAGGCGGCGGCGGCCGCGCGGGTGACGGCGAGGGACGCCGCAGCGGTCGCCGCCGCGAGCGCGTCGCCCAGACCCACGCCCTGCGCGAGCCAGGCGACGAGCACGCCCGCGAACGTGTCGCCCGCTCCCGTCGTGTCGACGGGCCTCACCGGTCGCGCCGAAACCCGCTCGACGACGCGGCCGCCGCGGGCGACGACGGCCCCGTCGGCCCCGCACGTGACGACGACGGTGCGGGCGTGGCCACTGAGCGCGATCGCGGCGGCCTCGGAATCCGTCACGCCCGCGAGCACTGCGGCCTCGCCGGCGTTCGGGACGAGCACATCGGAGAGCGCGAGCATCTCGTCGAGCGACACGCCCACCGGCGCCGGGGTGAGGACGGTCACGACGCCGTGCGCCCGCGCATGGCGCAGCGCCTCGACGACGAGCGCCTCGGGCCGCTCCAGCTGCACGACGAGGTGGGATGCCTCGGCGATGAGCGGTCGCTCGTCGCCGGTCAGATCGGCGGTCTCGTTCGCTCCGGAGACGACGGTGATCGCGTTTTCGCCGTCGTCGGTCACGGTGATCTGGGCGATGCCCGTCGGGCGCCCGGTCGTGCGCAGGGCGCGGGTGTCGATGCCCTCGGACTCGAGCGCCGCACGCAGCCGTGCGCCGTACTCGTCGTCGCCGACGGCACCGATGAACGCCACATCGGCACCGGCCCGCGCCGCCGCGACGGCCTGGTTCAGTCCCTTGCCGCCCGGGCCGGTGTGGAACGACGATCCGAACATGGTCTCGCCGGGCTCGGCCCGACGTGGCTGACGCACCACCAGATCGACGTTGGCGCTGCCGAGCACGACGATCCGCGAGGCCATCCGGTCAGCCGACCTCGTCGGACGGGCCGCCCGGCCGCCACAGCACGACCTCCGTCGCCCGCCGAACCCGGGTGCCGCGGCGGAGCGTCACGACCGAGCCGGTCGTCCCCGCCGCGAACACGCGCGAGCGTCGGTCGGCCTCGCGCTGCAGCCGCCCCTCCAGCTCCGACACCTGCCCGCGGAGCCCCCTCACCGTGTTCTCGAGCTCGATGAGACGCGAGATGGCGGGCAGGTTCATGCCCTCCGCCGACAGTGCCGCGACTTCGCGCAGCTGCTTGACGTGCCGCAGCGAGTAGCGACGGGAGCCGCCCTGCGTGCGCCCGGGCGTGACGAGGCCCAGCCGGTCGTACTGCCGCAGCGTCTGCGGATGCATTCCGGCGAGCTCGGCCGCGACCGCGATCGCGAAGATCGGCTCCTCGTCGTCGGGGATCTCGTCCGTCGCCATGGCTACTCCCGGGCCTTCGCCATGAGCTCGGCGCGCGGGTTCTCCTTCGGCTCCACTTCGTGGAAGCGCTCGAGAGCCTCCTTCGCCTTGTCATCCAGGTGTGCCGGCACGGCGACCTGCACCTCGGCGAGCAGGTCGCCGGTGCCCTTCGACGACTGCACGCCGCGCCCCTTCACCCGGAGCACGCGCCCCGAGGGTGTGCCCGGAGCGACCCGCAGCTTGACCGGGTCACCGCCGAGCGTCGGCACCTCGATGGTGGCGCCGAGCGCTGCCTCGGTGAAGGTGACCGGCACCGTCACCCGCAGGTTCAGCCCATCTCGGGTGAACACGGGGTGCGGCCGCACCGTCACCTGCACGACGATGTCGCCGGGCTCGCCGCCGTCGGGAGAGGGCCGCCCACGGCCGCGCAGACGGATCTTCTGCCCGTCCGACACGCCCGCCGGGATCTTCACCTTGAACGGCTTGCCGTCTTCGCCGGCGAGGCTGATCGTCTCGCCCTTGACCGCGGTCTGGAAGTCCAGCGTCGTGCGCGCGGTGACATCCGCGCCGCGCTGCGGACCGCCGTAGCCGCGGAACCCGCCGGTCGACTGGCCGAACCGGCCCGAGCCGAACCCGCCGCCCTGCTGCCCGAACATCGAGAACAGGTCGTCGAAGTCGGCCTGCTGGTACGACCCGCCGCGCGACTGGCCGAACCGACTGAAGACGTCTTCGAACCCGCCCGCGCCGCCCGAACCGGGCGCCTGGAAGCGGGCGCTGCCCGACCCCATCGCCCGGATCTGGTCGTACTCCTCGCGCTGATCCTTGTCGGAGAGCACCGAGTACGCCTCGCTGATCTCCTTGAACTTCGCCTCGGCGGCCGCATCACCCTGGTTGGAATCGGGGTGGTACTTGCGCGCCAGCTTGCGATACGCCTTCTTCAGATCGGCGTCCGAGATGTCCTTGGACACCCCCAGCACCTTGTAGAAGTCCTTGTCGAACCAGTCCTGACTGGCCATCGCTCCCCTTACTCGGCCGAGCCGGCCACGACGACCTTCGCCGGTCGCAATTCGATGTCGCCGAGGCGGTAGCCGACCTCGACGACGTCGAGGATCGTGCCGTCAGCCACGCCACCCGGGTTGGGCGCGTGGAAGATCGCCTCGTGCTGCTGCGGGTCGAACGCCTCACCGGCGGTGCCGTAGGTCTCGACACCGAGCCGCGACACGACGGCGCGGAGCTTCTCGGCGATAGCCGCGAGGGGCGACCCATCGGCGAGATCGCCGTGCTTCTCGGCGCGGTCGAGGTCGTCGAGCACGGGCAGCAGCCCCTTCGCGACCGACCCCGTGGCGCGGGCGATCTCCACCTCGCGCTGCTCCTCGGTGCGCCGGCGGTAGTTGGCGTACTCCGCCTGCACCCGCTTGAGGTCCAGCAGCAGATCCTTGTCCTCATCGGATGCCTCGGCGATGGCAGCGTCGTCGGTCTGCTCGGCGCCCAGGATGTCGTCGACCGTCAGGGAGTCCTCCTGCGAGTCGGGGCCGGATGCCGTGGCATCCGACCCCTCGTCACCGGGGACCTCGTTCTCGAAGTCCTTGGTCATGATCCGCTTTCTTACTTCTTCTCGTCCTCGTCGTCGACGACCTCGGCGTCGATGACATCCTCTTCGGGGTTCGGCGTCTCACCGTTGCCGGGCTGGCCGACGTTCGGGTCGGCCTGCTCGCCGGCGGCCTGCTGCGACGCGTAGATCGCCTCGCCGAGCTTGCCCTGCGACTGGTTCAGCTTGTCGAAGGCCGTCTTCACGGCATCCTCGTCTTCACCGGCCAGCGCGGACTTCAGCGCGTCGACGTCGGCCTGGACGGAGTCCTTGACCTCGGCCGGCAGCTTGTCCTCGTTGTCCTTGATGAGCTTCTCGATCGAGTACGAGAGCGTCTCGGCCTGGTTACGCACCTCTGCCGACTCGCGACGCTTCTTGTCCTCCGCGGCGTGCTCCTCAGCCTCGCGCACCATGCGGTCGATGTCCTCCTTCGGGAGGCTCGAGCCGCCCGTGATCGTCATCGACTGCTCCTTGCCGGTGCCCTTGTCCTTCGCGGACACGTGCACGATGCCGTTCGCGTCGATGTCGAACGTGACCTCGACCTGCGGGATGCCCCGGGGAGCCGGCGCGATGCCGGTCAGCTCGAAGGTGCCGAGCGGCTTGTTGTCACGCGTGAACTCGCGCTCACCCTGGAACACCTGGATCGCGACCGACGGCTGGTTGTCGTCGGCGGTCGTGAACGTCTCGCTGCGCTTGGTCGGGATGGCGGTGTTGCGCTCGATGAGCTTCGTCATGATGCCACCCTTGGTCTCGATACCGAGGCTCAGGGGGGTGACGTCGATCAGCAGCACGTCCTTGCGCTCGCCCTTGAGGACACCCGCCTGCAGGGCGGCGCCGACGGCGACGACCTCGTCCGGGTTCACGCCCTTGTTGGGCTCCTTGCCGCCGGTCAGCTTCTTGACGAGCTCGGTGACCTGGGGCATGCGGGTCGAGCCGCCGACGAGGACCACGTGGTCGATGTCGGCGACCTTGATGCCCGCCTCGGCGACGACGTCGTTGAACGGCTTCTTCGTGCGGTCGAGCAGATCCTTCGTGAGGTCCTCGAACTTCGCGCGCGTGATCGTCTCCGACAGCGACACGGGGCCCGAGTCGGTGAGCGACAGGTACGGCAGGTTGATCGAGGTGCTCGTCGAGGACGAGAGCTCCTTCTTGGCCTGCTCGGCGGCCTCCTTGAGGCGCTGCAGGGCGATCTTGTCACCCGAGACGTCGACGCCGGTGGTCTCCTTGAACTGCTTGATCAGGTAGTCGACGAGGCGCTGGTCCCAGTCGTCGCCGCCGAGGCGGTTGTCACCGGCGGTGGCGCGCACCTGGATGGTCGAGAAGTCCTCGTCCTTGCCCACTTCGAGCAGAGAGACGTCGAACGTGCCACCACCGAGGTCGAAGACGAGGATGAGCTCGTCCTCCTTGCCCTTGTCGAGGCCGTAGGCCAGGGCCGCCGCGGTGGGCTCGTTGATGATGCGCAGCACGTTGAGGCCGGCGATCTCCCCGGCTTCCTTCGTGGCCTGACGCTCGGCGTCGTTGAAGTACGCCGGCACCGTGATGACGGCGTCGGTCACGGTGTCACCGAGGTACGACTCGGCATCGCGCTTGAGCTTCTGGAGAATGCGCGCGGAGATCTCCTGCGGCGTCCACTTCTTGCCGTCCACGTCGAATGTCCAGTCGGTGCCCATGTGGCGCTTGACCGACGAGATGGTGCGGTCGACGTTGGTGACGGCCTGGCGCTTGGCGGTCTCGCCGACGAGCACCTCGCCGTCCTTGGTGAACGCGACCACCGACGGGGTGGTGCGGAAGCCCTCGGCGTTGGTGATGACCTTCGGCTCGCCGCCCTCGAGGACGGAGACGACGGAGTTCGTCGTACCGAGGTCGATACCCACTGCACGTGCCATGTGTGTTTCCTTTCCCGAAACGGATCTGAAGAAATCTGCGGACGTTGAGTCCTGATGGCTCAACTTTCATCCGGGTTCCACGATACGCAGGGGCGGCGCCGGTGTCAAATGAACTTGATACAGGACATATCAAGTTTTCAGGATGCCGGCGCGGTCACACGGTGGGCGGGACGAACGCCTCGGGCCCGGCCACGCCGCCCAGCCGTTCGGCGAGGCGCTCGCGGGCGCGACCGATGTGGATGGCGAGAAGAGCCGCCGCACCGTCCTCGTCCCCCGCCTCGATCAGTTCCAGGATGCGCTCGTGCTCGGCCGCGATCAGCTCGGTGGGCAGCAGCGAGGCCCCCTGCACCTGCGACATGCAGAAGACGACCTCCGAGGCGAGCGATCCGTAGGTGCGGCTCAGCCGGGGACTGCCGATGGCGTCGATCAGCGCCGTGTGGAAGCGCATGTCCGGTTCGACGACCTCCCCCGGCGAGGCATCGATCAGCATCGCGATCTCGGCGTTGGCCTTGCGGGCGCGCTCCGGCGCGAGGCGTTTGCGCGCGAGCCGGCGGAGCACCTCGGCTTCGACCACCTCGCGGGACAGGTAGATGTCGCGCGCGTCGTCCGGCGACAGGCGCACGACGCGGGCCGTCTTGTGCGCACTGCGCTGCAGCAGGTTCTCGCGCACCAGATTCTCGATCGCCATCTTGGCCGTGGGTCGCGCCACGTCGTAGGTCTCGGCCACGTCAGCCTCGGCCAGAGCGGTGCTCGGCTCGAGCTGCCCGCCCAGGACGCGCCGACGAAGGTCCTCGGTGACCGCCTCGATGATCGAGACGGCTCTGACGTGTGCCGGCATCCGGCTCCTCCTCGAGCGACCCGCGCTGCGGAGCGGGTGAGGCCATCCTAATGATGACCGTCCCATCCGGATACTTGACAGGCTTGTGTTCTTGTCAGACAATCTCACGAGCGAAACACCCCTGGCGGTCGACGTCGACCGCCCACTCGATGAGGAGTCACCACCGGATGTTCCAGCAGATCCTCGACCCGCTGTTCGGGTCGCTCGCCCTCTCGGCGCTCGTCGCCGTCATCCCCTTGGCCACGCTCTTCGTGCTGCTGGGGGTCTTCCGCGTGAAGGCGTGGAAAGCCTCACTCGTCGGTCTCGTGCTGTCGATGCTTCTCGCCGTCGCGGTGTGGCGGATGCCGGTGCCCCAGGTCGTCAGCGGCAGTCTCGAAGGCGCCCTGTACGGAATCGTGCCCATCCTGTGGATCCTCGTGAACGCACTCTGGGTCTACCGACTGACGGTCGTCACCGGCTGGTTCGAGGTGCTGGGCGACCGCATCCGCGCCATCAGCGACGACCAGCGGATCCTGGCCATCATCATCGCCTTCTGCTTCGGTGCGCTGCTCGAGTCCCTCGCCGGGTTCGGCGCGCCGGTCGCGATCTCCATCGCGATGCTCATCGCCGCGGGGATGGCGCCGGTCAAAGCGGCCGTGGTGTCACTGCTGGCCAACACGGCACCGGTCGCGTTCGGCGCGATGGCCGCGCCGATCATCGCGCTGTCGGGGGTGACCGGCATCGACATCCATCTGCTCTCGCAGATGGCGGGCCGCCAGACGCCGTTCCTGGCGGTTTTCGTTCCTCTCATCCTCGTGTTCATCGTCGACGGATGGCGCGGCGTGCGGCAGACCTGGCCGGTCACGACCGTCGCCGGTGTCGCTTTCGCCGTGTCGCAGTTCATCACCTCCAACTTCATCGCGGTCGAGATCACCGACGTGGTCGCCGCCGTGGTGACCGTGATCGCCGTGCTGGTCACGCTGAAGTTCTGGACGCCCAGGAGCACCGTCGCCTTCGAGCCGGCGATCGCCGACGCGAACGCCGGCTCGGCCGTCGGCGCAACCGTCCCCACGACCGGCGGCAAGACCGCCACGACGGTCGTCAAGGTCGCCGACGCGACCAGGATCGACCGCAGCGGGCGCACGCCGGCGAACCTGACCTGGAACGCGGTCATGCCCTACGTCGTGATCATCGCGGTGTTCTCGATCTCGCAGCTGCCGCCGGTGAAGGCCTTCCTCGCCGAGCATGCGACGCTGACCTTCGCCTGGCCCGGTCTGGACGTCTCCGACAGCTCGGGTGAGGCGGTGGCCACGGTCTTCAAGCTCGGCTACATCGGAACCGGCGGCACGCTGCTGCTACTGTCGGGCATCATCGTCGCCCTCCTGTACCGGCTGCCGACGCGCCGGGCGCTGGAGGCGTACGGGGCGACGCTCCACCAGCT
Organism: Microbacterium paulum; assembly: GCF_015707995.1. GTDB lineage: Bacteria > Actinomycetota > Actinomycetes > Actinomycetales > Microbacteriaceae > Microbacterium > Microbacterium paulum. The sequence continues at coordinate 9,006 of NZ_JAAGRY010000007.1, read as the reverse complement.
GCGCTTCACCATCGTCACCGTCGTGTCGGTCCTCGCCCTCGCCTACGTCATGAACCTGTCCGGTCAGACGCACACCCTCGGCGCGGCGCTGGCCGCGACCGGCGGCTTCTTCGCCCTGCTGTCGCCGGCCATCGGCTGGCTGGGCGTGGCGATCACCGGATCGGACACGTCCTCGAACGCACTGTTCGGCCTGCTGCAGGCCACCACGGCCCAGAAAGTCGGGCTCGACCCCGTCCTCATGGCGGCCACCAACTCGTCCGCCGGCGTGCTCGGCAAGATGCTCTCACCGCAGAACCTCGCCGTGGCCGCCGCAGCGGCCGGAATGGCCGGCAAGGAGGGCGACCTGTTCCGAAAGCTCCTCTGGTGGAGCCTGGGCCTGCTGATCGTCTTCACGGGCCTGGTCTACCTGCAGTCCACCCCGATCCTCGGCTGGATGGTCCCCACGCCGTGACCGCTGCAGCCCGGCATCCCCTCCCGCACGCCGACCACGACATCCCGCGGCAGGGATGGATCGACCCCGCCGTCGCCGCTGCGGTCGGCGAGGCGGAGCGCATCAGGCTGCGGGCGATCGACCGGGTCGCGTACGCCAGCGACGCCTCGCACTTCCTGCACACACCGCGCGCCGTGGTGATCGCCGACGACGCCGCCGAGGTCGGGGCGATCATGCGCGCCGCCACCGCGAGCGGGTCCAGGGTCACGTTCCGCTCGGGCGGGACGAGCCTGTCGGGGCAGTCGTCCGGCGAGGACATCCTCGTGGACACGCGGCGCTCCTTCCGGCGGATCGACGTGCTCGACGGAGGCCGCCGCGTGCGGGTGCAGCCGGGTGCCACCGTCCGGCAGGTCAACGCCCGTCTGCTCCGGCACGGATATCGACTGGGCCCCGACCCCGCCAGCGAGGCGGCGTGCACGATCGGCGGGGTGATCGCCAACAACTCCAGCGGCATGGCGTGCGGGACGGTCGAGAACACCTACCGCACGCTCGAGTCGATGGTGTTCGTGCTGCCTTCGGGCACGGTCGTCGACTCCGCGGCGCTCGACGCGGATGCCGCGCTGCAGGCCGCCGAGCCGGAGCTGTTCGAAGGCCTGCGCCGCCTCACGGCGCGCGTCCGCTCGAATCCCGACTCGGTCCGCCTCATCGAGCGGCAGTTCGCGATGAAGAACACCATCGGGTACGGGGTGAACGCGTTCCTCGACCACGAGTCCCCCGCGCAGGTGCTCACCCGCCTCGTGATCGGCAGTGAGGGCACTCTCGCCTTCGTCGCCGAGGCCACCTACCGCACGGTCCCGATCAAGCCCCGGGTGACCACGGCGCTCGCGGTCTTCCCGGACATCGTCGAGGCGACCCGCGCGCTCCCCGCCCTTGTGGCGACCGGTGCCGCGACCCTCGAGCTCATGGACGCGACCAGTCTGCGCGTGGGTCAGTCCTTCGCCGATGCGCCGCCGCAGATCCGCGGTTTCGAGGTCACCGACCAGGCCGCGCTGCTGATCGAGTACCAGGCGATGGACGAGGCCGGACTCGCCGCGCTGGCCGCGGCGGGCACTGCTTTGCTGCGCGACCTGCCGCTGATCACGCCGGCTGTGCTGTCCAGCGACGCCGGCGAGCGCGCGCTGGCGTGGAAGCTGCGCAAGGGCCTGTACACGAGCGTCGCGGGTGCGCGTCCGTCCGGGACGACCGCCCTCCTGGAGGACATCGTGGTGCCCGTGCCGCAGCTCGCGCCCACCTGCGCCTCGCTGCAGGACCTGTTCGCCACCTATTCCTACAGCGACAGCGTGATCTTCGGGCACGCCAAGGACGGCAACATCCACTTCATGCTCACCGACCGCTTCGAGGGCGACGCGGCCCTCGGGCGCTTCACCTCGTTCACGGAGGAGATGGTCGACCTCGTGCTGGGCGCCGGCGGCAACCTCAAGGCCGAGCACGGCACCGGTCGCGTCATGGCGCCCTACGTCCGGCGGCAGTACGGCGAGGAGCTGTACCAGGTGATGCGCGAGCTCAAACGGCTGTGCGACCCGACCGGCATGCTCAACCCCGGCGTGATCATCGAGGACGATCCGCGGGCGCACCTGCGCAACATCAAGCTCGCCGAGCCGATCGAGGCCGAAGCTGACCGGTGCGTGGAGTGCGGGTACTGCGAGCCGGTGTGTCCGTCGAAGGACCTCACGCTCACACCCCGGCAGCGGATCGTCGTGCGTCGCGGCATGAAGCGCGCCGAGGCGGCGGGCGATCACGCCCTCGCTCGTGAGCTCGACCGGGACTACGACTACGCGGGCGTGGACACCTGCGCCGTCGACGGCATGTGCGTCACCGCATGCCCCGTCCTCATCAACACCGGCGCGCTCGTCAAGAGGCTGCGCCGAGAGGATCAGAATCCGGTGCTGGCGGCCGGGTGGAAGGCCGCCGCGCACGGGTGGGGCGCCGTCAGTCGCGGCGCAGCGGCGGCCCTGACCGTCGCCGATCACGTGCCCGCGGGACTCGTGAAGGCCGCGACGACGGTCGGGCGGGCCCTCCTGGGCGCGGACACGGTCCCGGAGTACAGCGCCGACCTCCCGGCGGGCGGCTCGGCGCGGGGGCCGCTGACCGGATGCCTCGGGTCCGGCCCCGGCGATCCGGTCGCCGTCTACCTGCCCGCCTGCGTGAACTCCATGTTCGGAGCCGCGGGGGAGGGCATCGGCGCGACCTCCGCGTTCGCGCGGCTGCTCGAACGCGCCGGCGTGCGCGTGGTGGTGCCCGAAGGCATCGAAGCCCTGTGCTGCAGCACGCCGTGGACCTCGAAGGGGTACGCCGGCGGGCGGGACGTGATGGCCGATCGGGTCGTCGAGGCGGTGCGGGTCGCCTCCCGCGACGGCGCGCTGCCCGTGATCAGCGACGCCTCCAGCTGCACGGAGGGGTTCGCGCACATCTTCGAGGACCGGAAGCTGCCCTTCCGCACCGAGGATGCCGTCGACTTCGTCGCCCGTGAGGTGCTGCCGGCGCTCGGGGATATCACGCCGCTGGTCGACTCGCTCGTCCTGCATCCGACCTGCTCGTCCACACAGATGGGGCTCGATCCCGCTCTGCAGGCGGTGGGCGCGGTCGTCGCCCGCGAGGTGACCGTGCCGTACGCGTGGAACTGCTGCGGCTTCGCCGGCGACCGCGGGATGCTCCATCCCGAACTGACGGCCGCGGCGACCGCGGCCGAGGCGGCCGAGGTCGCCCGCCTCGGCGCCGACGCCCACGCGTCGTGCAACCGCACGTGCGAGATCGGGATGACCCGTGCGACCGGCGCGGAGTACCGGCACGTCCTCGAACTGCTCGAAGAGGCGACCCGGCCGCCGAGCTGACGGTCCCGGCCGCCGTCCGGCCGGGTCGCCCTCCTCACGCTCCGCCGTTCACAACTCCGGACATCCCGTCGGCCGGTCAGTCGCGCGGACGCGACGGACGATCGGTTCGTTTCGCCGAGCGCTGGAAGCGGTCGGGCTTGATCTCGATCAGCCGGCCGCTGATGCGGGTCTGCTCGAGCCGCTTCAGGGTGTCGGCGGGGAGGTCGGCGGGAAGCTCGACGAGCGAGAAGTCCGGACGGATCTGGATCGCGCCGAAGTCCTCACGGCGCAGCCCGCCCTCGTTCGCGAGCGCACCGACGATCTGGCGCGGCTCGACCTTGTGCCGGCGGCCGACCTCGATGCGATAGGTCGTGCTGGGTCCGCCGGGGCGGCGACGGTCGTCGCGACGCGGGCGCTCCTCGCGGTCGGCACCGTCGCGGCGGGTGCGGTCGTCGCGGTCGAAGCGCTCATGGCGCTGCTGCCGGTCGGACTCGGCATCCAGCAGCAGCGGCGTCTCCCCCTGCGCGACGACGGCGAGCGCGGCGGCCACGTCGGCTTCCGGCACGTCGTGGTGGCTGACGTAGTGCGCGACGATGTCGCGGAAGCGGGCGATCCGGTCGCTCTCGGCCAGGGCGGCCGTGATCGCGTCGTCGAATCGCGTGAGCCGGGTGGCGTTCACGTCGTCCACGCTCGGCAGGCTCATCTCGGTCAGCGGTTGACGCGTCGCCTTCTCGATCGAGGTGAGCATGCGCCGCTCACGCGGCGTGACGAAGCTGATCGCGTCACCCGTGCGACCGGCACGCCCGGTGCGGCCGATCCGGTGGACGTACGATTCGGTGTCGATGGGCAGGTCGAAGTTGACCACGTGGCTGATGCGGTCCACGTCCAGGCCGCGCGCGGCGACGTCGGTGGCGACGAGGATGTCGAGCTTGCCGGACTTCAGCTGGTTGACCGTGCGCTCGCGCTGCGCCTGAACGACATCACCGTTGATCGCGGCGGCCGTGTAGCCGCGGGCGCGGAGCTTCTCGGCGAGGGTCTCGGTCTCGTTCTTGGTGCGGGTGAAGACGATCATGCCCTCGAAGGGCTCGACTTCGAGGATGCGGGTCAGGGCATCCACCTTCTGCGGGTACGACACGACGAGGTAGCGCTGCGTGATGTTCGTGGCCGTCGAGGTCTTCGCCTTGACGTTGATCTCGTCGGGGTTTTTCAGGTACGTGCCCGCGAGGCGGCGGATCTGGGCCGGCATGGTCGCCGAGAAGAGCGCGACCTGCTTGCCGGCGGGGGTGTCGGCGAGGATCGTCTCGACGTCTTCGGCGAAGCCCATCTTGAGCATCTCGTCGGCCTCGTCGAGCACGAGGAAGCGCAGCTCCGACAGGTCGAGCGTGCCCTTGTCGAGGTGGTCCATGATGCGACCGGGGGTGCCGACGACCACGTGCACGCCGCGGCGGAGCGCCGACAGCTGCTGCCCGTAGCCCTGTCCGCCATAGACGGGCAGCACGTGCACGCCGCGCAGGTGCGCCGCGTACGATTCGAACGCCTCGCACACCTGCAAGGCGAGCTCGCGCGTGGGGGCGAGCACGAGCGCCTGCGGAGTCTTCTGCGACAGGTCGAGCTGCGAGAGGATCGGCAGCGCGAACGCGGCCGTCTTTCCGGTGCCGGTCTGCGCCGTGCCGAGCACGTCGCGCCCGGCGAGCAGCGGCGGGATCGTCGCGGCCTGGATCGCCGACGGGGTCTCGTAGCCCACGTCGCGCACCGCCTTCAGCACGGCATCGTCGAGGCCGAGATCGGCGAAGGTGAGGGAGGGGGTCGCCGGGGCCTCGTCGGGCGCACTGTCGGTGGTCATCCCCCTACGGTAGTCGCACGCGCCTGCGCGGCACGCGCCCGAGTGGCCGTAGGGTGGGCACGCACCGCGATGGTGGGTGCCCGAACGGATGCCTCGCGGCGGCCGGGATCGACCGTGCGGCGGCACCGTCGGCCGCCCCGCGGCGGCGCGGAGAGACGGCACCGGCCGTTCACCGAAAGGACCTAGCGTGACGAACATGTCGCTCCCCGATCAGCCCGCCCCCGACGCCGTCGCCGCGTCGGCGGCCACCGGCGCCGTGCAGACCCAGCCCGTGCCCCGCAAGCAGGTGGTGTCGTGGGCGCTGTGGGACTGGGCGACGCAGCCGTTCAACTCGGTGATCCTCACCTTCGTCTGGGTGTCGCTGTACCTCGTCTCCGACTCGTTCCTGCCCGCCGACGTCGCGGCGCAGAACGCCGACGGACAACTCGTCTGCTCGCGGGCCGCCGACGCCGTGACCGACTACTGCCGGGGGCTTTCCGACCTGAGCGAGTGGTACGGCTGGGTGACGTTCGCCGCAGGCATCCTGGTGCTGCTGCTCGCCCCGGTGCTCGGTCAGCGCGCCGACGCGCAGGGCACCAAGAAGCGCTGGGTCGTCGGGGGCACCGCGGCGCTCGCGCTCGTGCAGTTCGCGCTGTTCTTCGTCTACGCCGAGCCGCAGTACTTCTGGTTCGGGGCGATCCTCGTGGCGCTCGGCTCGGTGGCGAGCGAGATCGCCGGCGTCAGCTACAACGCCATGCTGCTGCAGGTGTCGACGCCGAGGACGATCGGGCGCGTGAGCGGCCTCGGCTGGGGCATGGGCTACATCGGCGGCATCGTCGCGCTCGTGATCGTCGTGGTGCTGAACCAGGTCGGCTGGTTCGGACTGGATGTCTCGGGCGGGCTCGCCTATCGCCTGATCGCCGTCGGCGCCGCCGTCTGGACCGTGGTGTTCTCGCTGCCGTTCTTCTTCAACGTGCCCGAGGCCGCCGCACGCGACAGCCGCCCGAAGGTCGGTTTCGTGCAGAGCTATGCCGTGCTCTTCCGCGACATCGCGGGGCTCTACCGCTCGCACCGGTCGACCTTCTGGTTCCTGATCTCGAGCGCGGTCTACCGCGACGGCCTCGCCGGCGTGTTCGCCTTCGGCGGGGTGCTCGCGGCGGTGTCGTTCGGCTTCTCGCCCAACGAGGTCATCATCTTCGGCATCGCGCTGAACGTCGTCGCCGGTGTCTCGACGATCATCGCGGGGCGGCTCGATGACCGGTTCGGCGCGCGCGCCGTGATCGTCTCGGCCCTCGTCATCCTCATTGTCAGCGCGCTGTTCGTCTTCCTCTTCCGCGAAGAGGGCAAGCTCGTGTTCTGGGTCGGCGGCATCGTGCTGTCGGCGGCCGTGGGGCCCGCCCAGGCATCCAGCCGATCACTGCTGGCGCGCGTCGCGCCGGACGACATGCAGGGCGAGGTGTTCGGCCTCTACGCGACGACCGGACGCGTGATGAGCTTCCTGTCGCCGCTGCTGTGGTCGCTGTTCATCGGCTGGTTCGGGGCGACGCACTTCGGCATCCTCGGCATCGTGCTGATCCTCGTGATCGGCCTCGTGCTGCTGCTGCTCGTGCGGTTGCCCAAGCACGTGCGCGAGTAGTCGGGCGCGCCCACGCGCCGAGCCCGAGTACCCCCGGTCAGCGCCGGCGCATCCAGGGCAGCCGGATGCCTCGCTCGTTGGGCCCTTCGACCTCGAGACCGTACCGTTCGCCGATCTCGTCGACGAACTTCGCGCGCTGCGCACGGTCGTAGGCGGCGCGCTCGCGGCGGAACGCGACGATCGTCGACCAGCAGATGAGCAGCATCACGATGCTGAACGGCAGCGCGATGATGATCGCCGCCGTCTGCAGCGCCACGAGGCCGCCCGCGATCAGCAGCGCGATGGCGAGGATCGCCGTGACGAAGGTGAACAGGGCCCGCACGGGGCGCGACGGCTCGGGGTTTCCGCCGGTCGCGAGCATGCCCATGACGAGGGCGCCCGAGTCGGCCGAGGTGATGAAGAAGATCGCGATGAGGATCAGGGCGCCGATCGTGAGCACCATCGTGCCGGGCAGGTGCTGGAACAGCTGGAAGAGGGCGCCCTGCAGATCGACCTTGCCTGCGGCATCCGTCATCGAGCCGGGAGTGTCCATCTCGAGCTTGAGCGCCGAGCCGCCGAGCACCGCGAACCACAGGATGCCGAGGAGGGTCGGCACGATCAGCACGCCCATGACGAACTGGCGCACCGTGCGGCCACGGCTGACACGCGCGATGAAGATGCCGACGAAGGGCGCCCACGAGATCCACCAGCCCCAGTAGAACGCCGTCCACGCGGCCTGCCACTGCTGGCCCGCCTCACCCTGGAACGCGCTGACGCTGAAGCTCAGCCCGATGAAGTTCTGCAGGTACGCGCCGATCGACTGCACCCATTCGCGCAGCAGATACACGGTGTCGCCGGCGAACAGCACGTAGAGCAGCAGCAGCGCCGCGAGCACGAGGTTGATCGTCGACAGCCACTTCATGCCCTTGGTGACGCCTGAGAGCACCGAGAACAGCACTCCTCCGGTGATGACGACGATGATGACGATCTGCTCGACGAGGCCCGGGTCGTTCACGATGCCCGCCGAGTCGAGGCCCGAGCTGATCTGCATGACGCCGAGGCCGAGGCTCGTCGCGACGCCGAAGAGGGTGCCGACGAGCGCGATCGCGTCGATCGCGTTGCCCCAGCCGCCCCGCACGTGCCGGCCCAGCACCGGCTCGAGCGCCCAGCGGATCGACAGGGGGCGCCGGCGGCGGTGGATCGCGTATGCCAGGGCGAGGCCCACGACGACGTAGATCGCCCACGCCTGCACGCCCCAGTGCAGGTAGGTCTGGGTCAGAGCCGACTGCGCGAGCTGGGCGGGCGTGCCGGTGACGCCGGGCTTCGGGTCGACGAAGTGGCTGAGCGGCTCGCTCACGCCGTAGAACACGAGCCCGATGCCCATGCCCGCGGCGAACAGCAACGAGAACCATGCGGTCGTGGAGAACTCGAGCTCATCGTCGTCGCGGCCGAGCTTGATGTCGCCGTAGCGGCTGAAGCCGAGAAAGAGACAGAAGGCGACGAAGAACGCGGTGATCAGCACGTAGTACCAGCTGAACCCGTCGACGATCGCCGCCTGGATCGTGCCGAAGAACGTCTCGGCGTGCGTCGGGAAGATGATCGCGAAGAGGCTGAACGGCAGCGTCACGGCGGCGGCGGGGCCGATCACCCAGAGGCCCGGTCCGGAGCGCCTGGCGGCGGTACGCGCCGTGGTGGTGGCGGCGGCATCCGTCTCGGTCACACGAGCCGTGGATGCCTGAGCGGCGGATGCCTCGTCGGGGGCGGGCGCGGGGGCGTCGGAGTTTTCGCGGCTGTCGGGGTTCACCCCGGCATGTTACCCGCCGACCTGACGGCGCTCCGGGGGCTTGACCCGGGCACGGTGCGTGGGGAACCCGCGGCCGCACTCAGTGCTGCGGCCAGGCGGCGGCGAGCTTCGTGAGCAGTCGCGCGAGCTCGGAACGCTCCTCAGGGGTGAAGCCTTCGAGGGCCTGCGACAGGTGCTCGCGGCGCTGCCCGCGGAAGCCGCGCACGACTTTCGCGCCCTCGTCGGTGAGCGCGATGCGGGTGCGTCGGGCGTCGTCGGGATCGGCCTCGCGCCGCACGAACCCGAGGTCGACCGCCTGCTGGATCAGCCGCGACGCGCGCGGCTGATCGACCCCGATCGCGTCGCCGACCTCGCTGACGCTGAGCGGGTGGGATGCCGCGGCCAGCGCCTCGAGCATGCGCAACCGTGCCGGGCCACCCATCCGCGCGCCGGCCGCCCACGGGCCGGCGGCCCAGGGTCCGGCGG